>NZ_LWFT01000906.1:0-24628 GCF_001635105.1 Oleiphilus sp. HI0079 | reverse complement strand
ATGCACCCACAAGCTCTTGATCTTTTCAAAGAAAACCTGATTTTGTTCTACGACACGTTCTTGCTGACTGATCGCGTCGGCCAGTTGAGAAACAAATTGCTGATAGCTTGTTAGATTATAAGGATTGGAAGCCCCCGACATTTTACCCCGCAAGCTTTCCAGGTAGTTTGCGCGATACTCCTGCAAATTAGCTAACTGCTCCTTGGCATCATCCATCGCTGCTCTCGCCTGTGCTAGGTGCTTGCTTCGATCATCTTCATTGTTCTGAGCAAGCTGCACAAGTAGGCTCATACGCTTGATCTTGTTTAGATCAGCCATGGCGCATTACTCGGTTTTTGAGGCACTCTCGGCCTCGGGCGCGATCACATTTCGTAGTTGACCTATCGACACCTGGGAGGTGGCGCGTTCATTTAGGCCCTGCTGCAAAAACTGCTTCATGCGATCAATCCGTGAAATGGCAAAGTCCGTATCCGGATCGGAACCGGGCGAGTACGCGCCAACCGAGATAAGATCGCGTGCTTGTTGGTATTTTGCCAGTAATTGCTTAAAGCGTTGTGCCTCCTTAAAGTGCTGCGCTTCCGTCACTTGAGGCATGACACGACTAATAGAGGCTTCCACATCGATCGCTGGATAATGCCCTTCTTCTGCCAAACTGCGTGACAATACAATATGCCCATCCAAGATAGCCCGTGCTGCATCCGCTATGGGGTCTTGTTGATCGTCGCCCTCTGTTAGCACCGTATAAAACGCCGTAATTGAACCACCGCCTTCGATCCCATTTCCTGCGCGCTCAACAAGTTGAGGAATTTTTGCAAAAACGGATGGTGGATAACCTTTTGTCGCAGGCGGTTCGCCCACTGACAATGCGATTTCACGCTGAGCTTGGGCATATCGAGTGAGCGAATCCATTAGCAAGAGAACTCGCATTCCCTTATCACGATAGTACTCGGCAATTCGCGTACATAACGTCGAAGCGCGCATTCGCATGAGCGGTGAATCGTCCGCAGGCGATGCAACGACCACTGAACGCTTTAAACCCTCATCACCAAGAATGTCCTCGATAAACTCCTTCACCTCGCGACCACGTTCACCGATAAGTCCCACTACCACCACATCTGCGTTGGTAAATCGCGTCATCATCCCGAGCAACATACTCTTACCGACACCACTGCCAGCAAATAAGCCAAGACGCTGCCCAATACCTACAGAAAGCAGGCCATTGATCGCCTTGATTCCAACATCAAGCGGCGCTCTTATGGGGGCTCGTTCTAAAGGGTTGATGACATCTGCATTTGCAGGCACGTAGTGATCCGCATCAAGCTCTCCCTTCCCGTCAATCGGATATCCACTGCCGTTAAGCACTCGACCCAGCAGCCCCATTCCAACAGGCACATCATTTGTGTTCGCTAACGGCGTAACTCTAGCGCCTGGTTTAAAACCCTTCACAGCGGCCAACGGCATTAAAAAGGTCTTGTTGCCATCAAAACCTACTACCTCAGCTTCTATTGATTCTTGGTTTGCCCCCTCGATTAGGCATCGATCCCCGACAACCACCTGGCAGCCCTGTGCCTCAAGCGTCAAGCCAACCATTCTAGTCAGGCGTCCGCTCGCTTCTGGCGCAATCGAATCAAGCCCTTGCGCTGCTTGCTGATAATCCACCAAACGCTGAAGCAAATCACTCATGTTCTGGCCCCGGCTCTATCTCTGTCTCATCACTCGATGAATCCGAAGGAGACTCCTGTTCCATTGAGCGTTTCTCTTCACCATCAACCTGATCACTTGTCGCGTGCACATTCGATTCAGAATCGTTTGGTATGTTGCCTTGAACCTGCTCTTGCTCCGCCAACTGCTGACCTTCGCTGAGCAACGCACTTGAGTAATCCGTATGTGTTTGCATTGAGTCGGGAGTTTCTTGATGCACTTCAAAATTCTGTGCCTTTGCTGCGTCCATCAACATCGATTGAACCGCGAGTTGGTACCGTTTTTCTACTGTGTAATCAAGCACTTGGTCGGTCGTCTCGATAATACAGCCGCCCCTTGCTATTGCCGCATTCGGTCGCACCGTCGCCTCAGGGGAAAGCGTCTGAATGAGGTCGACAACATACGTTTTATCTTGGGGGTTCAACTGGATTGTAATGTCTTGCGCGTGTTTGGGAAGGCTATCAATGCTGCGCGTCAAGGCTTGCTTGATCACGTCAGAATTCATCGTTGTTTCCAAGTGAATCACCGAGCGCACAAGAGCAAGCACGGTGTTTAAGAGAACTTGCTCAACGGCCTCTTTTTGTTCTTCGATTGGTTGAAGCAGATTGGTGAAGAGCTGTTCGAGCGACTTTTGGTTACTCTGCAGCTCAAGTCTTGCCTGCTCTTGGCCAAGCTTGAGTCCCTCTTGCTTACCCTCTTGCAGACCTTTCTTGCGGCCTTCGACGACACCCTGATTGAAACCATCGGCCTTACCCTGCTTGAGTCCATCTTGGTAGGCTTCTTTGCGTATCTGCTCTAAGTCATCTGCGGTTAAGGGCTTAACGGTTTCGGTACGTCGCATGCTCTGAGCAGCCGGTCCACCATCAGAAAGACTAGGCAGCTCCCAACGCTCATACGCGGTCATCTCTTTGACAGACTTAGCCGCCGCTTTGTCTTTTTGGTCGGTCATGCAACAATGCCTAGATCATTTCTTCACCACCGCCACCGAGAATAATTTCTCCGGAATCCGCCAGACGACGTGCGATGGTAAGAATATCTTTTTGTGCTGCTTCCACTTCTGAGACCTTAACAGGCCCTTTTGCCTCAAGATCATCTCGCAGAAGCTCAGCAGCCCGCTTCGACATGTTAGCAAAGATTTTTTCTTGAAGTTCTGTATCGGCACCCTTCAATGCCACGATAAGAACCTCGCTGGAAACTTCACGTAGCAAGGTTTGAACGCCACGATCATCCACATCTTTCAAATTATCAAAGACGAACATTAACTCTTCAATCTCATTCCCGAGTTCAGAGTCCATTTCTTTAATGTTGTCCATCAGGTCGCCCTCTATAGAGGACTCCATAAAGTTCATAATGTCAGCAGCGCATTTCACACCGCCAATTTTGCTTGTTGCGGTCGCCGTATTGCCAGAGAACTGTTTCTCAAGAATGTCATTCAGTTCCTGAAGCGCCTGCGGTTGAATCGTATCAAGCGAGGCAACACGCATCATCACGTCAAGGCGCACCTTTTCATCCAAAATACCGAGCACTTCAGCTGCTTGGTCGGACTCTAGATAAGACACCACGATAGCCTGTATTTGTGGGTGCTCGTAGCGGATCAACTCCGCGACAGCGCGCCCTTCCATCCACTTAAGGGTGTCCAATCCTGTGGTATTACCACCAACAAGTATGCGGTCAATGAGGCCTGATGCCTTGTCTTCTCCGAGCGCTTCGGTGAGCATGTTCTTGATGTATTCATCAGAACCGATACCCATGCCAGTTTGCCGGCCCACTTCTTGAATAAACTCTACAAGCACAGATTCAACTTGCTCTTGCGTCACATTTGCCATGTTCGCCATCGTCGTACCGACGCGGTGAACTTCTTTAGGCCCCATGTGTTTAAGAATCTGTGCGGCGTCTGCTTCGCCCAAGCTCAGCAATAAAATAGCCGCTGCTTCCAAACGAGGAAGTGCAGGTAGATTGCCACTAGTTTCAGCAGGTGCGTTATCAGCCATCGTGATTTACCCATGTTCTTACTACTTGTGCGACGCGCGCAGGATCTTCGGCGATTAAGCCCTTCAAAGCGTTTACTTGCTTATCATACCCTTCAGTCGCCCCGGGAAGCATAAAATCTTCACCTGATGACCCTAATGCAGCGACGCCTCCGCCACCTTCTACCCGATCGAACGAGTCTAGTCCACCGCCGTCCATGTCGCCGCCACCAAAGGATGCCTCTTTCGCTTGAGCACCGGAGCTAGCCAGATTTCTAAACGTTGGTCGGATTACAGCAAATACGACGACAAGCGCAACAATGACCGCAAGAGCCTTCCATACAACCTCCCAGAACCAAGATTGCTCCCAAAGCTTCGGCTCGATGAACTCTTCGACCTCTTGAGGAGCGAATGGAGTATTCAACACATTCACGCTATCACCGCGTGCAGCCGAGTAACCTACGGCATTGCGTACTAGCAGTGTTAGCCGTTCAAGCTCGGCGTCGCTCCATTTCTGGAAACTCACCTCGCCGGTTTCTGGATTAATATTCCGGATGTCATCAACCGCGACCGCAACAGTAATTCGGCTGATACGCCCTTTTTGATGTCTTGTGTAACTCACCGTTCTATCGACTTCATAGTTACGGGTTGACTGTTTTCGCAGACTAGTTGGATTTGCATCATCACCCTGAGCTTGCGCGCCTCCCGCCTGCTCTGGCGCTTGCGCATCTGCAGGCGGCTGATTTGCTAAAGCGCCAGGAATGCCACCGTCTAAACCCGCTGTTTTCTGCTCGTCTAAGGTCTGCTCACTTCGTACCGCAGCCATATCAGGATTAAACAGCTCTTCTGCCTCTTCGATCTCGGTGAAATCAACATCCGCAGAAACCTCGGAACGATAGCGACCAGTACCAACGATTGGCTCCAGTATGCTGCTAATACGATTATTCAGTACTGACTCCATTTTTCGCGAATACTCAAACTCACGCGAAACACGGGCATCTTCCTGGCTCTCATTATTCTTGGATAACAAATTGCCACGCTGATCCACTACCGTGACTTGGCTTTTATTCATTTCAGGAACACTGCCAGCAACTAGATTAACGATCGCCTCCACCTGCTCTCGAGTCACCCCACGTAAGTTAGGCACCTCAATCAACACCGATGCCGAAGGCGCGCGCGAATCTCGAACGAAAACAGAGCGCTTTGGAATTGCCAAATGCACCCTAGCAGAGCGGATATTTCTAAAGCTAGAAATCGTCCTGCCCAACTCACCTTCCAAGCCCCTTTTGAAGCGTGTGGACTCCATGAACTGAGAGCTACCGAGACCCTGATCCTGATCTAGGATTTCATAACCAACCGATTGGTCTGACGAAATCCCGGATGCAGCAAGTTTGATTTTCGCTTGATAAAGTTGCTCTGAAGCAACCAGCAATACCCCAGTCTTGGGATCAATCTTAAAATCGATCCCGTTGAGATTTAAGACACGCGTTACCTCATCCATATCCTGCGCTGCAATGTTTTGCATCGCTGGCTGGTAGTTCGGCTCCTGCAACCAAAGCACGAGTGCAAGCCCCAGTGCGACGCTGCCGGCAAGACCAATCATCAGTCCGATTTGTCGAAACAGTCCAAGGCGATTAACGCCTGTCATTAAATCGCTTTGCGGCGCCTCAGGGACGACGCTTGATGTGGTTGCTGGTACCGTTGCTTCACTCATGTTCGCTGCCACGCTTCGTATTTATAAATCACGCCAATTAAACCGGCATCTTCATGATATCTTCATATGCTTTGACGACCTTGTTGCGAACCTGAGTGACAGCGTCAAAAGCAACAGAGGCTTTTTGCGACTGGATCATCACCTGGGTAATGCTGACATTGGGATCGCCTTGCTCGTACGCTGTCTTCATCGCGCTTGAGGCTTTCTGCGCTTCGTTCACGCCATTTACAGCGCTAGATAGAAGCTCACTAAATTTCGGAACTTCGTTCGGTTTATTAACGGAATCAATGCGCGTTGGCGAGACCTCTGGCTTCAGATCTTCCGCGGGCTTGATCTGTGAGCGCAAGTTGCGCATCTCCGCCAATACTTGTGAAATATCGGCTCTGCCAGTGACTGAATTAATACCTGACATAAGCGCCTCCCCCGTTAAATGCGTCAACTTTTCGTTGCGTGATCATGTCTACCAAAGAGTACTGCACAAAACAGGCCAACAGCCCCTATTTAAGCGCTAAATTTCGAACGCCGATTTTAGACAAAAAAATGGGGCCTAAAGGCCCCGAATATCAGCAGATTGACAAACTAAATACTTACTCAAGTAAACACTCAAGATTTAGTCAGAGATAGAAAGAAAGCATCAAACAATTGACACTTTTCACTATGCTGCTATCTCTGAAGCAACGTCGATGCCAACTTCACGCATCTGAGCTAATTTATATCGTAGCGTTCTTGGACTAATACCCAGGCGCTCGGCTGTTTGCTTCTTCTTTCCACCCTCCTCGCGAAGAGTGTCGATAATAATTTGAAACTCGCGCAGCTTTAGATCCTTGTTTAACGCACTTGAGTCTATGTGCACGCTTAAACTCTGAGGGCTATCCTCCCCTTCGCTTCGCTGATGCGCAGCCGGTTCCGTTTCTACAAACAAAACTTCGTCAGCATCAGGTCGAACCGTCAAAGAATTGTCAGATACGGTGCTCTCAGGCATTTCCAGTATGAGATCCGACGACTCGATGACACTTCCTTCTGCAAGAATTAAGGAACGCTGAATCGCATTATCGAGCTCTCGTACATTTCCCGGCCAAGGGTAATTCACCAAGTGTTGTTTACTCTGAGTATCTAGCGTCATAGCTCCGCGACGCATCTTGGTTGCGTGCACCTGAAGTAAGCGCTCCGCGATTGGCAAAATATCATCGCGTCTTTCGCGCAGAGGTTTCCACGCCATTGGAAAAACGCTAAGGCGGTAAAACAAATCTTCTCGAAACTTGCCTGCGTCCACATACGATTTGAGCGCTCGGTTGGTTGTAGCTAAAACCCTGACATCAAGCTTGATTGGCTTCTTACCTCCAACACGCTCAACCTCTCGCTCCTGCAATACGCGCAATAGCTTTGCCTGCAAGCCGAGATCCATTTCTGAAACCTCGTCGAGTAGCAAGGTACCCCCATTTGCCTGCTCAAACTTGCCGGGAGAGCTGTTATATGCGCCCGTAAACGCGCCCTTTTCATGACCAAACAACATGGCTTCCAACATATTTTCAGGAATGGCAGCACAGTTGATCGCAACAAATGGCTTGTTTTTTCTTGGAGAATGGCGGTGAATGTAACGCGCCAAAACCTCTTTACCGGTCCCACTTTCACCAGAGATCATGACGGTGGATTCAGTCTTAGCGACTTTACGCGCCACCTTGAAAAATTCTTTGGTGAAGGCCGAGCTCGCAACCGGCTCGTCGCTAATCTCGGTATTCTGATTTCCACCGACAATGCGTTCGATCGACTCAATAAGTGTTTGCGGCTCAAACGGCTTAACCAGATAGTCATCCGCCCCGGCCTGCATTGCATCTACCGCATCCTTAATTTGTCCAAATGCCGTTATCAGCATCATTGGCAAGCCTGGCACCTTAGACTTCACCTGAGCCAGCAGCTCATGGCCACTCATACCCGGCATATTGACATCGCTGACAACAATGTCGAAGTTACGTTTCTCTAGCGCAACTAAGGCATTCTCTGCACAGTCCGCTTCAAAATATTTCATCCCTGCTAGCTGAAGAGTGGTGCATAAGGCTTCGCGCAACTCTCGATCGTCTTCAACTATTAATACGTTTGGCGTGTTCATGATGACACCTCTCTTGCTAGCGTAGATTTGAGTGGAGACTGCTCCGGCTTAAACAGTGGAATCAAGATCGTTGCCACTGCCCCCTCAGCTCCGGAGCGGAGGGAAAATTGACCTTTATGAGCCTTGATCACAGCCTGCACAACCGCAAGCCCTAGGCCGGTCCCCTGAGATTTTGTTGTAAAAAATGGTTCGTGAATTTTCTTTTCCAGACTTCTCGGTATGCCCGGACCATTGTCACAGATTTGGATACAAGCAAACCGACCTTCCGCATCAGCCGATTCAATACTGATTTCTAACTGCCGGTCTCGTGTTTGACTCTCATGCGCCTCGATGCTGTTATTAATCAAGTTCATACATGCGCCAACCAGCGTTTCCTGATTACATAAAATCTGGCCTTTTGACTCGTTATGCCAGGTTGTTTTGACATTGTATTTTTCGACCAGCGGTGTCGCTGCCGCATGCAAACTCTCAAAAAATTGACGGACACTAACCTGCTCTGCGAGCCGCGTTTCACCCTTGGCAAAGACCAGCATGTCTCGAATTTGATGTTCAAGATGCGCTAGGCGCGACAGCAGCTTTTCTGCACAATCAATGCGCATTTCAGTGCTCATCTCAGGCCGACGCAAGTGACCTGCATATAGCATTGCGGTAGATAACGGCGTGCGAATTTGGTGAGCAAGACTAGCAACCATTTTACCGAGAGAGCCTAATCGCTCAGTGCGGCTGACACGCTCTTGTAGCGCTCGCGTTTCCGTTAAGTCGCTCAGAAGTATCAGCTGACCATCGCCGGACTTGAGCGAGCGCGTTTTAATGTGCAGTCTTCGTCCGTCCTTCAACGAGACCTCGTGGCCATCATCATGTTTTGGTGCGAAACAACGGGTAATCACGTCGAGCCAGCGCTCTCCCTCAAGAGGCTCACCCAGAAGTTCAATGGCTGCGGGATTGTATTCACTAATGAAACCCTTTCCGTCGAGCACCACAACACCCGCAGGGAGAACCTCAAGCAACGCGGAATGTCGATGCTCAAGGGCTTGTTTCTCTTTTTCTTGCTGGGCGGTATTGGATTCTGCGAGAGACAACTCGCTTTTTAGCGCAACAACGCGCTCTTCCAGTTCGCGATAAGAAGATGGATGCACGGCATCTAACTTTAGAACCTTTGATGCTGGCAGCTCATCATCAACTCGCTCAACGGCCTTTTGCAAACCGACTCCAGTCGCGGAAGAATGCTTTGCAGAATAGGTTTCTTGATACTTAGTACTGCTGGTCCGAGCCATTGCGATTCTCATGTTCGATTTAAAAGCTAATTCGAATGAATATCAGCAGAAAGTAGGCCAAAACAATTTAATGCATATAAATCAGTAGCTTAATATATTTAATTAACGCACCTTATTAAGTAGAGTGACAATTTATTGTCATAAAAAAAGCCAGGCATACCTGCCTAGCTTTAGGTGTCGGTTTTTTGTCAGGGATTTTTGTTAGAACTTCATCTCTGCAAAAACAACCGCAATGCAACAATCAAGCAGTGTTTAGCTACTCAAATCATACTTCCGCACTTTCTCAACCAGAGTTGTTCGACGAATCCGCAAACGCTCTGCTGCGCGCGCAACAACACCAGATGACTCATCAAGCGCTTGTCGAATAAGCGATTTCTCCAAACTCGCCAAGTACTCTTTTAGGTCTATACCATTGATAGGCAGCAGCGCCGGTGAGTCAACACCAGCAAGACCACGAACTTGTGTTGCTGTATCCTCGCTCTCAAGAAATTCGTCTTCAACCTCAACATGGCGATACTTCTGTGGCAACTCTTTCACACCGATCACATCATAAGGGTGCATAATTGCTAAGCGCTCAACGAGGTTTGCCAACTCACGGACGTTTCCGGGCCACTCGTGACGACATAAACTCAAAATTGCTGCGGAGTTAAAGCGAATCGAGCCACGTTTTTCTGTCTCCATTCGAGAGATCAACTCATTGATCAACAACGGTATATCTTCTTCTCGCTCTTTTAGCGCGGGCATTTCAATCGGGAAGACATTCAAACGGTAGTATAAATCCTCCCGAAATGTTCCCTCTTCGATCATGCTCTCGAGGTTTTTATGTGTTGCCGCAATAATCCGAACATCCGTAGGAATTGTTTTTGTCCCACCAACACGCTCATAGGTCTTTTCTTGCAATACCCGCAAGATTTTAACTTGCATATTCAGAGGCATATCCCCTATCTCATCGAGAAACAAGGTTCCGCCTTCAGCTAACTCAAATCGGCCGGAGCGCGCGGTAATTGCACCGGTAAATGCTCCCTTTTCATGGCCGAACAATTCGCTCTCAAGCAGCTCCGCAGGTATGGCGCCACAATTAACGGGAACAAAGGGCTCGTCGCGACGATGAGAATTGTAATGCAGGTTTCGAGCAACGACTTCTTTACCCGTTCCAGACTGACCAGTAATTAAAACACTGACATCTTTGTCCGCTACTTGCCCCATCAGTGAACGCACCTCTTGAATAGTGCGACTCGTTCCAACAAGACTACGAAATAGCTCTGCTTCACGCTGATGGCCACGCTTGCTCGTTGCGGAAAATTGATCGCGATACAGTTGAGCACGATAAAGACTGTCTATCGTCTTATTGTATTCCAATGGCCGCTCAAGATTCGCGATCACTTTCTTCTTCAAAACGTCGTCAAGATCAAGCTCAGACGCGTCACCAATTACTAACACGGGAACGGCATCATTTGCCTCGTCCAGTTGAGCCACAATATCGCTGGCAGCGTCAACGGCCGCATCCAGCACCACGGCTCCGGCTTGCGGGGTAGCTGTCGCATCATCAAGATTTAGTAGACTCTGGTGGTCAGCACTCCAATCACTTGAACCTGCAGAAACGACAGTTTCACCAAGGAAATTCAAAATAACGGTAATATCACGAAGCACATCATGATCATCACTGATGACCAAAACGCTCGTATCCTGAGACATGGAATAAAGCCCTTTATTATCGCCTTCAAGAAGATTGAAGACCTGTTATTTAGGAACGCTTAAGATTGCGAATTTATTGGTCTCAATTAAAGCCTTAACACGGCAATTAGTCAATAAAACGTCATTAACCCTTAGAAATAAAAAAAACCGACAAAATTGTTCAATTTTTTGTCGGTTTTAGATATAACTAAGCGCCAATTATTTTGTGGACTGATTCGAGGTCTGGTAGGCCTTGATACCTTTTTGCTTTGTTTTCATACCACGAAGCTCAGTAGCGAGCCCGTCCCGAAAAGTACTCACGTAGGCGGTTAGATTGTCATAGATACCTGACAGCTTATGCAACTGCTCTGGCTTCAATGCCATCTCCTCCTGCCTGTTAGCACCAAGGTAGGATCTAATTTCCTCATCGATCAAGGCAATGCCTTCGATATCCTCAGCCTCTATGAGCGCTCGCACGCGAGTATCAAGATCGATCAGATCAAGATGGCTTGAGGTCATGACTACTTCTTAATCCCTTCAACAGAAAGAATCATCTCTACGTCCTGAGATAAGGGACCTAGGTCTCGTAAAATATTGAAATCTTTCATACGAAATTTAGTGCGCCCCTCAAAGCCAACACGATAGCCACCCCAAGGGTCTTCGCCCATGCCGACTCGATCGACATCGAGAACAATCTCTTTCGTTACGTCCTTCAAAGTGAGATTGCCATAGACCTTAGCTTTGTCCTCTGAAACCACTTCTACCCGCGTACTCACAAACTTCGCCGTTGGAAACTGCTCTACATCAAGAAACTTGTCGCCGCGTAGGTGTTTATCTCGCTCCGCGTGGTTTGAATCAACGCTAGGCGTCTGAATATCGACCGTAATTGCGGCTTTTTCCGGGCTAGCAGGGTCATAACTGAACTCGCCAGAGAAGTCATTGAAGCGACCATACAGCCAACTATAACCAAGATGCATTACACGAAACTGTACGAAAGCATGCGCTCCCTTTGTGTCAATCACGTAATCCGCCGCATTTGCGGACGCAACCGTCAGCGAAAGCATACACACACCAATGAAACGATTTACAAAATTCCTCATGCTCTTCCTCTCTATTTTGAAGTAAAAACTTAACTTTCTAGTCTAAGCCTAACATACGCTTTAGCACCCGATCACGATCAATAAAATGATGCTTCATTGCAGCCAACGCATGTAGCCCCGCCAAAAACAGTATGGCCAACCCAGCCCGCTCATGCCACACACCTGCCACATCTTCTTGATTATCGATAAGAGCACCTGGCGAAGCGACATCAAACAAATCGAAAAATGAAACCGCCCGGCCATCGGCCGACGAAATTAGAAATCCGCTAACGCATATCACAACGACAAGTCCATATAGTCCGAAGTGAACAGCGGTGGCAGCCAATCTATTAAATCTTTTTGGCTCTTGATTCTCCGGAGCTTTCGTGGACAACCTGACTCCAACCCTCAAGACCATCAGCAACACAACCAGAAGTCCAAAGGACTTGTGCCAGAAGGGAGCGGACTGATACCAAGGATCGTAGTAATCCAAGCCAACCATGTAATCACCCAAAATGTACAAACCAACGATGATTAGCGCCATCAGCCAGTGCAAAACAATAATGGATATTGGCCAATTTGAAACCTTACGCACAACGAAATACCCCAACCTAGCAATCAAAACATTGAACAAATGCTAGACAAGTCGGCGCTAATTTGAAATGATAATTTGAGATAACAGTTGTTAGCTCAATTTCAACTGCATTTTTTATGTAAGCAACCTCAGGCAAGACCGTGTTAAACAACATACAAAGAACAGCGAAATCGTTAAGCAATTATCTTGAGCCCGTTATTGGTCTTATCGCACCCGACTATCGAACCTCAGGAATAAAAACGCGGATAATCGGGATACGAGAAGAAGGGGCAGGAATGTTCACCCTTACCCTAAAGCCGAGTTCTTTGGCTTCCTTTAGTTACCAACCAGGACAACACATTCCTATCCAAATCGAGATTAATGGCCGCGTTTACCAGCGTACATTCAGCATTTCAAGCGCATGGAGACAATGGAAAAAGTCATCGACCATTGAAATAAGCATTAAGCGCGCCCCTCAAGGTCTGGTCACTAACTGGATACCAAACAACCTAAAAAAGGGACACATTGTGCGCATCGGAGAGGCGCAGGGATCATTTGTTCTTTCACCTAAACAGCGGCGACAAACTAATGCGTTTGTGGCTTGTGGCAGTGGCCTTACGCCCATCTTATCGATATTGGAATCGCTATCAGATGCGCAGCTTAGTAGCCAACACCTTCTCTACTCGGTATCACACGAGCCCGAAGCCCCATTCAAAAATCGCTTACAAACGTTAGCAAATAAAGGGCTCAACCTATTGATTTTGGAATCCTCATCACAAGGCAGAATCAAGAATGACACCTTAGAAGCATGGCTCAGTGAAATCCAAATAGAGAGCGCATATGCCTGCGGGCCATCTGGCCTTTCCCAGCATATTCACGACCTCTTTATTGAGCGCAGCCAAAGACTTGGCCACGCAACGCCTAAATTTTTTACAGAATCATTTGGTTTCGCAAACGCATCAGCGAGCTCCGACGTAACGCTCTCATTTAAGGACGCCAACGGTCGCTTAATCATGTCCAAGCAAAAGAACGGAACGTTACTAGAGAACGCTGAAAAAACCGGCCTAAACCCTGTCTATGGATGTCGTGCCGGGATCTGTCACCAATGCATCGCTCAAAAGAAGAGCGGTCGCGTTAGAAACCTTAAAACAAATCAAATCTCTGATGCTGGAAAAGAAGATATCCAGCTTTGCATATGCGTCGCCGAAACTGATTTAGAACTCACTATTAATGAACGGACAGTGCAATGAGCAACTCAACGATGAAACGTATTGACCCTGTTAAGCTAGAGCAATTCGCGCAACAACTTGAAAGTCTAAAAGCTGACACCCTAAAGCGCATCGGCGAAAAAGATGCCCGCTACATTAGAAGACTGATTGGCTTTCAGCGCTTACTGGATATCACGAGCCGTATACTGATACCGGTAGCCTTTTTGTTTTTCAGTGGACCAATGATGTACCTGCTGGCGGCCGTTGGTACCATAGGTCTAGGAGTATCAAAAATTCTCGACAATATGGAGATCGGCCACAACGTCATGCATGGCCAATATGACTGGATGAATGATCCAAATATCAACTCCAGAAAGTTTGATTGGGACAATGCGGGCGATTCCGACTCATGGAAACGCTATCACAATCACGAACACCATACGTATACTAACGTATTTGGAAAAGATCGTGATTTCGGCTACGGGCTACTAAGGTTAAGTAACGACCTACCTTGGAAGCCAAAAAACTCGTGGCAGATACTTACCTATCTGAATTTGAGTTTTTTGTTTGAATGGGGCGTCGCGTACCATGAGCTTGCGGGTGAACGCATTTTTGCAGGCAAAAAAAAGAAAGATAGCTCTTTGCCTATTTCGCGACTTGAGCTCAGAAATGCGTTTTTCAAAAAAGCCGGCAAGCAAATCTTCAAAGATTATATACTTTACCCTTTGTTGTTTTGGCCTGTCGCTCTACCCGTTTTAGTATGCAGTATTCTGGCGAATATAATTCGAAACTTGTGGACATCGAGCATCATTTTCTGCGGACACTTCACGGAAGATGCGCAGGTATTCTACGAGTCGGATTTAGAGAACGAGGAGCGAGCAGACTGGTATTACCGACAAATACTTGGCTCATCAAATATTCAAGGCTCCAAAGCTTTCCACATACTAAGCGGCCACCTGAGCTGCCAAATTGAGCACCATTTATTCCCGGACATTCCGGCGCCTCACTATCGAGAACTAGCACCAAAAGTTGAGGCCCTTTGCCATGAATACGAGATACCCTACAATACAGGAAGCTTCTGGCATCAGTACATAACTGTTGTAAGTAGAATACTGAAATACTCGTTTCCAGAACCAAGACAGCAAGCAAAAGCGTAAAGTTTCTCAGCAAGCACCATCAATACATAAGACATAAGGCAGAACTTTATTACAACGGCATTCGCTACCAATTCAAATCAAGCAAACGGCCTCGCTGAGGCCTTTAGTCTTTATGAAGTCCTCAGCTCTAGTGAGGGTCCTATAAGGCTTGCCGTGTTCGCCTTCACCTTGATGGTAATGATAATACTTGAACACGCTCTGCCAGCACGAAGGTATTCAGGCAACGCACTCAAACACAACCTAGACAACCTCCTTTTAGGTGCGAGTGGCACGATACTGTTACGACTTGTACCTGGAATTTTAGCTGCGCACTTAGCGCTGCAGAATGAACTCTGGCAAATAGGTATAAGCTACAGCCTAGACCTTCCACAATCTTCACTATTGTTCACTGTATCTGCAGTCGTCTTTCTAGATTTTTGCATCTATTGGCAGCACAGGTACTTTCATTACAACAAGTATCTATGGCGACTGCATCGAGTCCATCACAGCGACACAATGCTTTCAGCATCAAGCGCCCTTCGTTTTCACCCGCTAGAAATACTGCTGTCAATGCTAATCAAAAGCGCCCTGGTACTCGGCCTAGGCATTCCTTTCGTCGCGGTGGTGCTGTTTGAGATTTTACTGAATGCTTGCGCGATTTTTAATCACACTAATATACGACTTCCCAAAAGGTTTGAACAAATATTTCGCAGACTAGTAGTAACGCCTAGCATGCATCGAATACATCACTCGACCGACCTCGTTGACAGCAACCGGAATTTTGGATTTTGCTTAAGCGTTTGGGATCGTGCATTCAATAGCTACGCGCCACTCAACAGCAGTGGCATTAACAATTTCGTTATGGGAGTAAAAGAAGTAGAAAAAACAGAATCAGAAGGCTTAGCGTCACTGATCACTCAACCCTTTAAGCAGCAGCGATAACTCAACCGCAACAATCCAAACTAGTGCTGGACAACAAAATCATTAATCCCATCCATCACAAACTGAATAGCAAGTGCCGCTAATAGAACGCCTAAAAACCTCCTAAGAACCTCATCGCCTGTTCGGCCAATAACTTTCTTTACGGGTAAAGCGGCACACAAAGCAAAAAATGTGATCACACCAACAACTAGTGTGGCCAGCACAACACTCAGTGCGTTCTCGTTCGCATCCGCACTCGAATACAACAAAACAGCCATAGTCAGAGATCCCGGCCCTGCAATCAACGGAACTGACATTGGGAACACAGACACATCTCCTCCAGCATCGTCAATCTTGTACTCAAGTTTTTGCGAAACCATGTGGAATGCAGAATAGAATAGAAGCAGCCCTCCTGCAATCCTCAGCGCCTCAATACTAATTCCTAGCTGAGCGAGCAGACTCTGACCATACCGAGCAAACACAACAATTAACAGCATACTTATCAATACTGCCTTTAACGCAATTTTGACACGCTGACGAAACCCTCTATCACCAACAAGCGCATTGAAGATCAACGCAGTTCCAATAGGGTCAATAATCACCAACATCGCTGTCATAGCATTCAAAAACACTAGACTATCCAATAGTCCCTTCCTCTTAAACGAAAAAACCCGCTTCAAACAAGCGGGTTTTTAACAGTAGTATGATTTCCAACTAGTGCGCAGAAATAACCCAGCGAGTATCAGACTCTATATCAGTCCAATACAACTCACCAATGGACTTATTCGTATCACCGAATGATAGATGTTTAATGTCCATATCGCCTTTAAAGCGCGTATTGATCGCTATGCCATCGACAAAATCTACGGTGCCATCTGATCTCATTTTTGGTACAACGTTTCTTACTGCATAAATCTCTCGTATAGAGTGCGCGAAATAAAACGAAGAGGTTCCATCCAATCCCGTTAGATCACCCCGTTTGTTATGAATCGCCATATCCCTGATCTGAACACCAGCGATATCAAGGTAAAACTCCATATCAGTAATCATGGTGTAGGCGCTCCAAGTGATCTTCGAGTTGGCATCACCCACCCCTGTGCTTGCAGCTAACTCTGCATCGTCAAACACACCATTACCATTAGAATCGACCGCACCGAACCCATTACCATTGTTACTAATGTGCAAGTCTTCCGGGCCGAGATAGCCTTTCATCTTTAATTGGCTGATAAGTGTAGTAGTGCCATTCGCACCTTCATGAAGACCCGTGTCATGGTTTCCATCTAGGTCGAGACCTCGACTACCCACATCATAGTCACTTCGAGCAATACCGATGGCATCAATCTCAAAACTGAAATCAACAGCATGCTCAGTCATCAACTCAAACGTTTCGTAATCATCGGTAGCAAAGCGATCATTCGCTAAATAGGACGGCAATCCACCCTCTTTTTGCCATGGATCTGTAATATCAAAATGAATAACGAGGTCGCCATCTCCGTAAGTTTTCTTACCATCGATTGCTAGCCCTCTTTTCGGGTCAAACCCCCCAGCAACAGCAGCAAAATCGTTGTCTTGGTTTCCTGCCTCGACATAGAGGTTTGCATAATCACGCATCTTAGAAAAACCATAATCCAACTCATTGTCTGTGCTCGGCGCCGTTCCGTCACCCGCAACATCGATTTCGAGGCGTAAGTTGTCTAAGTAGTAATCAGACGAAAATTCGTCATTTAGATCATGGCCGCCCATACGAAGGCCTTGCAAAAGAAGGAAACCGGCATCTTTGTATGCAAACTCACCAATTTCCCAACGAGATTCGACATCTATCGTTAAACCCGCCTGACCCGCTACTTCCCGTAACCTTTGATCATCAAGCTTAATTACTTCAGCTGATAGCCCTGTGGAGATTGCAGCTACTGCAAGCCCTAAGCCCAGCTTTCGGAATGTTTTCATTTTATTATTCTCCGAGATTTACTTGGCTGAAATACTACACATCCTTTCGAGCCAACCAAAAAAATCTTTACCCACTTCAAAATTAACAAATTTTGCAATGTATTTCAATTGGTACATTCAAACCAGTATCAACTAGGCGGCTCGACGAAGCATCACGATCCCCAGAAGAAAACACACTGCGATCGGTGCTAAACTTGCAATAATCGGTTCAAAGCCGAACACCATACTGGCCGGCCCCAGGAGATCTTGCATGTATTTAAATGACAAACCTACAACCAACCCCACGAAAACTCGCGTCCCCATCGCGACGCTTCTTAAGGGACCAAAAACAAAAGAAATCGCAATAAGCACCAAAGAAATCGTCGTTATCGGCTGCAATGCCTTCTTCCAAAAAGAAAGAACATAAACACCACCATCAAGCCCCTGCTCTGACAGGTACGCTGCATACTTGAACAAACCACTCATCGAGAGATTGTCAGGCTTTACGATAAGTATACTAAGCAAAGCCGGCGTTAACTCCGTATGCCAAGGCATCAGCTCTTCTGTAGATGAGAACACCCGACTCTCTTCAAACTCGGTAATCTGAACATCAATTAAACTCCAGCCACCTTCATGAAACAGAGCGCGCGCGGCGAACAAGCTTTTTTCCAAACGCCGCTGTTCACCATAATAGTTGATCGAGATACCATGTAGCGCGCCATTTGGCTCAACAGCATTCACATGAATAAAGTTCTCACCCTCTTTATGCCAAAGCCCCTGGCTATAAACGATATTAGATTGCGCACCTTGCTTTAGTGCCTTTGCACTTTGTGCGATCTTCTCAGTAGTGGGAGCAACATATTCGCCCAAAAGACCACCCAGTATCACAACCAAAATCACAGGTTTCATTGATGCCCAGACAATCCGACCCAATGAAACACCCGCCGCTCGAACAACCGTCAACTCACTGTTTTTTGCGAGTGCTCCGAGGCCGATTAAGCAACCCATAAAGGCACCCAGGGGGAGATAATCATACACGCGGCGAGGCAAAGTCATCGCGATATAAATAGCAGCATCGACAACCCCATAATTATTTTTAAGATCTTCTGTTTCTGCAATGAATCCAAATACGATATCCAAGCTCAACACAACAAACATCACGACAGCGGTTGCTATGAGAACAGACTTAGCAACGTAGCGATCAATTATCCTCAACTGACCGCTCCTTTTGATCGTCTAAAGCTAAGCGCAACCTTCATTCTCTCTCTGAAAAACAGCAATGTCGCTGTCACAATAAAGACCAAGTGAACACCTAAAAAGGTAATCAAAGGGTCTACGTCGCCTTCTGAACTTTTCTTTTTTGCAAGAATGAGAAGCCCCAGATACAGAATATAAATCAACATAGCTGGCAAAAGATGCATAAACCGACCCTGCCGCGGATTCACCTTACACACCGAAACCGCAATCATAGCCACAATGGGTACGAGCGCAATCAAAGACAGTCGCCAGTACAGAATCGATTTTGACGCATCATCATTCATTGAGAGTAGCGTCCGGGTTGGTATCGCTTCTTCCTTCACTTTTCTGATCTCTGTGTCAGGCTCGGCAATCAAAACGCCATAAGACTCGAAACTTAATTCTCTATATGTTGCCTGACCAGGTGCGCCTTGATACTGACGCCCGTTTTGCAAAATCAAAAAACGGCTGCCCGTTTTTTCGTCAACCCGCTGCACACCCCGCTCTGCGTATAAAACGTTGGAACGCTCACTATCTGAGGTAGACTCGGCGACAAACACATCGTACATAACCTTTTTATCTTCGCTGAGACTTCCCGCGTATGTGACCCGATTACCAATATTGAGGTTTTGAAAGCGCCCAGGGACCAACAGATCGAAAGCAGTTTTACTGGCCTGCTCTGCAAATAACTGCTCAACCTTAGCCATCCCTTTCGGAGAAACATAAAGCGTTAAAGCAGCAACCGTAAGTGCAACAATACCTGCAATTATCCAAGTGGTACCGAGTAACTTTTTCTGACTATATCCACAGGCATGCAAAACCGTCATCTCACTCTCGAGATACATACGGCCATATGCAAGCAACACCCCCATAAAAAGACCTAGAGGCAAGATCAATTCTAGAAAACCAGGTAAGCGATATGCCATTACCAGAAAAAGAATGTCGGGCGAAATATTTCCGAGAGCAGCTTGCGACAAATACTTAATAAAACGACCACTCATAAAGATGAGCAGCAAAATAAATGTCACAGCCAACATCGAACCAAGCACCTGCCTGGCAAGGTAGGAAAAAATAATCAAATAAAGCCCCAAGTAACTGCGCTTTTCGTACTAGGATAGTACTAGTACGCTCTAAATATTAGTCAAAGCGCTTGTCGTCTCTTAAACTAGAGACCGTAATTTTTAAATAGGTGGGAATAATGAAATACAACTCTACAATCCGCAAGTTAAGTGAAATTAAAGCAGACGCATTATGCGCCTTCTGCTTCAGCAAAGCGGAATTGAGCGAAGCAAGCAAAGATCTAGACGACGCTTTGGAAGGTACTCTATCCAAGTCCCTTAAGCATATCGGTTTTAAGGGCGACGCAGGCTCCACAGCTACCATTACCCCTCTATCAGGAAAGGCCAAGCAGATTATCGTAGTTGGCCTCGGAGACAAAAAAG
The DNA here is from genome assembly GCF_001635105.1 of Oleiphilus sp. HI0079. Classification (NCBI taxonomy): domain Bacteria; kingdom Pseudomonadati; phylum Pseudomonadota; class Gammaproteobacteria; order Oceanospirillales; family Oleiphilaceae; genus Oleiphilus; species Oleiphilus sp. HI0079. Next base: position 4,669 of record NZ_LWFT01000906.1, on the reverse strand, counting down.
ACCTAACCCTGTCTAGCATCAACAAGTCTCTCGATACGGCCGAGCAAAAAGTTCGAGAATTGAAACCCAAAACAGTCGCTGTTGACCTAACAATTACGTCTGGCACGGCCGTTTCTGAAAACGCTCTTTGCGCGAAACTGATTGAACGACTAAATACCGGTGGGTACTTATTTGATACCTACAAATCTGATAAATCCAAATCATCAACTATCAGTGACGCAAGCTTTGTGTGCAGCAAAGATCAACAAAGCGCGGTCAAGAAGACAATTGCGTACACCGCGGCGCAAAGCCAAGGCGTGAATCTAGCCAAGGACCTAGGCAATGAGCCTGGAAATGTTTGCACCCCTACCTATCTTGCCGACATCGCAAAGGGACTGGCAAAAGAATATGCAAGCCTTAGTTGCAAAATACTTGAAGAAAAAGACATGGAAAAGCTCAATATGGGCGCATTTTTATCGGTGAGCAAAGGCAGCTCAGAACCTGGAAAAATGATTGTTCTTGAGTATAAGGGTGGCGCAGCCAAATCAGCACCTCATGTTCTGGTTGGCAAAGGAATCACCTTTGATACTGGAGGCATTAGCCTGAAGCCAGGCGCCAAAATGGACGAAATGAAGTACGACATGTGCGGCGCCGCAAGTGTTCTGGGCACGATGAAGGCAATTGCAGAAATAGCGCCGAAGAAGAACATTATTGCGGTTGTCGCAGCGGCAGAAAACATGCCTGCAGGTCATGCATCCAAGCCTGGTGATATCGTGACCACAGCCTCAGGACAAACTGTTGAAATTCTGAACACCGATGCCGAAGGCCGCTTAGTGCTTTGTGACGCCCTGACATATGTCGAGCGGTTTAAACCGAAATCGGTAATAGACATTGCGACACTTACAGGTGCTTGCATTGTTGCTCTAGGCCACACCACCTCAGCCGTAATGAGTAATTCTGATGAGTTCGCCAATCTTCTAATAACATCGGGCACTGAGGCAGAAGACAAAGCGTGGCAACTTCCGATCTTTGAGGAATATCAAAAACAGCTAGACAGCCCATTTGCAGACATGCAAAACATTGGAGGCCCTGCCGCAGGCAGCATCACTGCCGCTTGCTTCCTAGCTCGCTTTACCAAGAAATATACATGGGCGCACCTCGATATAGCGGGCACCGCTTGGACCTCAGGCGGAACAAAGGGAGCCACGGGACGCCCAGTCCCCCTGCTACTCAACTATCTGGTAAACCATGCCAAATAAATGAACACTCGCACTGATCTATACATTGTTCGTGGAACCGAATTCACTGAGCTTGCACAACTAGCCTGCAAGCTCAGTGAAAAGATTCTGTCTAATCAGAATACTGCATTAATTTTATGCCACGACGACACTCAAGCTCGAAGCCTCGATGAGCAAATGTGGTCCTTTAAGGATGCGGCCTTTCTCCCGCATGAGCAACGTACCTCCCCGAACAAGGACTATCCCATTGCGATTAGTACACTTCTGCTGCATGAAGCAGCAGGAAAAAAACAGGGTGAAGACGCAGATGCGCTCATATACATGAGCCCGTCTCTTCTCCAAATAGAGCCAAGGCATTCTCGACGGCTTATTTTAGTTAACAGCGAGGAACGCAACCTTAGCAAGGCTCGAAGCCTATACAAGAAATTAAAAACGGCTGGCGGCGAAGTGAATTACCACGATCTTCGATAAAGCCGCTTCGAAGCTACACTGTTAGCCTTTGCACATATATAATGCCCGCCTTCTTATAAATGATCACCACATAGTAGCGAATAGACCTAACATGGAAAAAACCTACCAACCCAGTGAAATTGAACAATCTTGGTACGAACAATGGGAAGACCAAGCATATTTCAAGCCTAGCGGTCATGGCGATGCCTACTCAATTATGATTCCGCCGCCGAACGTCACTGGCAGCCTGCATATGGGTCATGCATTCCAAGACAGCATCATGGACGCACTTATTCGGTACCACCGGATGAAGGGCAACAACACGTTATGGCAGGTAGGTACCGATCATGCCGGCATCGCCACTCAAATGGTGGTAGAACGTAAGATTGCTGCCGAGGATGGCAAAACGCGTCATGACATGGGACGCGAAGCATTCTTAGACAAAATTTGGGAATGGAAAGAACATTCGGGCGGCACCATCACAAAGCAGCTTCGACGTCTTGGTGCATCCGTAGACTGGGACCATGAGCGGTTTACCATGGACGATGGTTTCTACAAGGCCGTTCAAGAAGTATTCGTTCGATTATACAAAGATGACCTGATCTACCGCGGAAAACGCTTGGTAAACTGGGACCCTAAACTACATACAGCCATCTCCGACCTAGAAGTTGAAAACAAAGAAAAGCAAGGTCACATGTGGCATTTGCGCTATCCGTTGGCTGACAATGCAACCACGAGCGAAGGCAAAGACTACATAGTTGTTGCAACCACACGTCCGGAGACAATGCTTGGTGATACCGGTGTTGCAGTTAACCCTGAAGATCCGCGATACAAAGCGCTCATTGGCAAAGAAATCGTTCTACCATTAGTTGGTCGTCACATTCCAATCGTGGGCGACGAACATGCCGATATGGAGAAAGGGACTGGCTGCGTAAAAATCACGCCAGCACATGACTTCAACGATAATGAAGTCGGCAAACGCTGCGCTCTCCCAATGATCAATATTATGAGTAAAAACGGCGAGATTCTGCATCAAGCAGAAGCGTTTGATAACTCAGGCCAATCATTAAGCGATATCGATACGACGATACCAGAAGCTTTCCGAGGCCTTGAGCGATTTGCCGCACGTAAAGCGATCATTGCCGCATTCGAAGATGCAGGCCTTCTTGAGAAGATCGATGAGCACACGCTTATGGTACCTTATGGAGACCGCTCAGGTGTTGTCATCGAACCCCTACTAACCGACCAGTGGTTTGTTCGCGCTGGGCCACTTGCAGAACCAGCGATTAAAGCCGTTGAAGACGGCGATATCCAGTTCGTACCCAAACAGTATGAAAACATGTACTTCTCCTGGATGCGCGACATTCAAGACTGGTGCATCTCGCGCCAACTTTGGTGGGGGCATCGCATCCCGGCCTGGTACGACAAAGAAGGCAATGTATATGTTGCCCGCACCGAAGCAGAAGCGCGCTCTGCAAATGGAATCCCAGCAGATGTAGAGCTCTCTCAAGACGAAGATGTGCTGGACACATGGTTCTCTTCCGCTCTTTGGACATTCGGTACCCTAGGCTGGCCAGAAGCGACAGAACGCCTCAAAACATTCCACCCTACCGATGTTTTGGTGACGGGCTTTGATATCATCTTTTTCTGGGTAGCGCGCATGATCATGATGACCATGCACTTTATGAAGGATGAAGATGGACAACCGCAAGTTCCGTTTAAGTACGTCTACGTAACTGGACTGATTCGAGATGAGAATGGCGATAAGATGTCCAAGTCAAAAGGCAATGTTCTTGATCCCTTAGACATGATTGATGGCATCGACCTTGAATCCCTTGTTAGCAAGCGCACAGGTAACATGATGCAGCCACAGCTTGCGCAAAAAATCGAAAAGCGCACGCGTAAGGCCTTTGCAGACGGAATATCGGCGCATGGCACCGATGCCTTACGCTTCACGCTCTACTCTCTCGCTTCAACCGGACGCGATATCAACTGGGATATGAAGCGTTTAGAAGGCTACAGAAATTTCTGCAACAAAATTTGGAATGCGGCGCGTTACGTTTTAATGAACGTCGAAGGTCAAGACTGTGCTACCGATCATAATAATTATGAGCTTTCCATTGCTGACCGCTGGATCATCTCGAGACTACAGCAAACCGAAGCAAGCATTGATAAGTCAATAAGCGAATTCCGTCTTGACCATGCATCCCACACTCTCTACGACTTTATTTGGAGCGATTACTGTGACTGGTATCTAGAGCTTGCCAAGCCTGCACTAAATGATGCCAACAGCTCTGCTGAGCAACTTGCAGGAACACGCAGAACCTTGGTACGCGTACTCGAGACCATTTTACGACTAGCGCACCCCTTCATGCCGTATATCACTGAAGAAATTTGGCAAAAAATAGCGCCTTTAGCTGCGAAGTCGGGTGCAACCATCATGACCCAAAGCTACCCCGTTAGCGATGAAAGCAAAATAGATGAATCGATCCTTGCAGACGTTGAATGGCTAAAAGACGTAATTATTGGCGTCAGAAACATTCGCGGCGAAATGGACATCTCTCCAGCGAAAGCAATCCCTGCATTACTGCACAATGGAGATAACAGCGACAAACTTCGCTTCGAGAAAAACGCCAATTTAATCAAGGCATTAGCCAAACTCGACTCCCTAGTGTGGGTTGACTCTGATAATCTACCAATGTGCGCCACCCAACTTGTTGGAAAAATGGAAGTGCTTGTTCCGATGGCAGGTCTGATCAACGTAGAAGCCGAACTTGCCCGCTTAAATAAAGAGGTTGGCAAAGCCGAGGGAGAAATCAAGCGGCTTAAAGGCAAACTTGGTAACGAGAAATTTGTCAGCAATGCACCGGCCGATGTGGTTGAGAAGGAGCAAGCAAAGCTTGCCTCAGCTGAACAAAGCCTATCCTTCCTGGCCGAGCAAATGGATAAGATCAAAACAATGTAAGGAAGCCTATCAATTGATTGGAATTTGTGGGGCGGGC
>NZ_LWFT01000905.1:0-693 GCF_001635105.1 Oleiphilus sp. HI0079 | reverse complement strand
CGTGCGCATCCTCACCCTGAATTAACCAGAGCCCCTCTTTGAATTCGATCTGGGCCACTTTGGTTTGAAAGCGTATGTGTTGCAATAAACCATAATGCTCAGCAAAGCTTTTTATATACTCGAAAATTTGCTTGTTCGAAGGGTAATCTGGGTAATCCTCAGGCATCGGAAAACCTAAATGGCCAGACATTGTCTTGGAAGAGATAAAGTGCGCTGAAGCATACATCGGCGAACCTTCGTTCTCTAAATCCCAGATGCCGCCAACATTTTTGTGCTTCTCATAAACCACGAAGGGAATATTTAACGCTGCAAGTGCTCGCGCAGTAGCAAGTCCCGCTGGACCCGCGCCAATAATGGCGACTTTGTCGTTTGAGCCTAACTTGGTCGTCGCATTCATTGTTTATCACCTATTGCTTGTAGATTACGTCTTGCAGTCGGTAGTGACCGTCCAAAGCCGAGTCTAGAAATTATCTGATCATTGATCATGTTTTGAAATATGATCAATGATCAGATATTATTTGTCAATACACAGACGAGTGACACACCTAACCCCAAGGCAATTACGTGACGGCAAACAATACGGAAGCATCAAGACGCACCCCAACACAAAAGCGCAGTAAAGAGCGATATGAGCTTGTGGTGAACACCGCCAAACAACTTATTGGTGAAAGGGGAAATGACTCAGTGAGCATG
>NZ_LWFT01000904.1:0-418 GCF_001635105.1 Oleiphilus sp. HI0079 | reverse complement strand
ATCACAGACCTTTCCTATTCAAACCCGAATGTAAGCCCATTTGAGGAATTTCAGCGTCTCAAGCACCACCCTGAGATAGGAAAGTACCTTAAAGATGCCAAGCGCGTTGCTTATGGCGCTCGCGCAATTTCAAAAGGCGGCTACAACGCACTTCCAAAAATGACCTTCCCGGGCGGCTTATTGCTCGGCTGCGACGCAGGAACACTAAACTCTTCTAAAATCAAAGGCTCGCACACCGCAATGAAGTCAGGCATGCTTGGCGCAGAAGCAGTTTTTGAAGCACTAAACAACGGTTCAGAAGGCAAAGAAGAGCTTACAAACTTCACAAAAATGTTTGAAAACAGCTGGCTGTACAAAGAGCTCTATGATGAGCGGAACTTTGGCCCAGCTATGCACAAATTTGGCAATATAATCGGCG
>NZ_LWFT01000903.1:0-1591 GCF_001635105.1 Oleiphilus sp. HI0079 | reverse complement strand
ACCGATCAGCGCATTCAAGCTATTTCTGGGCATTGTAAGTGCCTCGAACGCGCTGCGGTAGCTCAATTTTTCTATCATTTAGTGATGCCTTAAGGCCTGACGAGGTCAGCGTATTATGATTTTGGGTTATCTTAACCTTGCCGGGAGTCGATATAAAGTCATTCACCGTGTCGATGCGAAGATCCTCTGTTTCGAATGTAATGAGATCGTTAGTTTCTCCAACGCGAGACATCAGTACCTCGTTTTGCAAGGTTAGCATTCCGGTGTCTGTTCGATATTGTCCATCTTTTGCGTCTAAGCGAAATTGTTCGCCTGTTTCATTAACATAGTCGATCAGTGGGCGTTCAGTTTCAATAAGGTTTTCGCTTTCGTAATAGTATGATCGCTGCGTTTTGATGAGCAGTTGCAGCTCGCCTTCCTCATTAAACTCTTTTAGTTCGGTGCCTTCGGCAAAGGCGCTTGGTTTTCGTGTAGTGTCTTCCTGAATCAATGACGTCTTTTGTTCCAGTTGATTCGCGTAGTAGATGCTGACCCCAAAGACGGCCACTATGAGAGGTATAACAAAACGAGATCTGGGCTTAAGCCGTGCCATGACAGTGCCTACTTCTCTAAGAAGTGTTGATGGATGCCATCTAGCAGATCTTTGGCGTCGAGAATTAAATCGCAAACTTCCCGAACTGCGCCTTCACCACCTTTTGTATTCGTGCAGTAGTCGGCGTGCTGGCGAACGAATGGGTGGCCGTTTGGTACGGAAAAACCTAGCCCGCTAGCTTGCATTGCAGATAGATCTGGCAGGTCATCGCCCATATAGGCGCATTGCTCCCACTCTAATGAAAGTGCTTGGCGAACGCTATCAAGAGCGACGCGCTTGTCTTCTCTGCCTTGGATCAAGTGTTCGACGCCTAGGTCTCGGGCGCGACGCGCAACCAGGGGTGAGTTGCGGCCTGTGATTATGGCGACATTGATACCATTCTGTTGCAGGAGTTTTATGCCGTGCCCATCTAGAGTGCAAAAAGCTTTCAGCTCATCTCCCTGTGCTGAAAAGATGATGCGACCATCGCTGAGCACTCCGTCTACATCTAGTCCAAGAAGTGCTATGTTTTTTGCCTTTGAACGCGTTTGTTCATCGAGCTGCTTGCTCATACAACACCTGCTTTTAGTAAATCATGCATATGAATTACACCGACTAGGGTTCTGTCAGGCTCGGTAACCAGCAGACCTGTGATTTTATATTCTTCCATTACATGCAGGGCTTCGGCTGCCAGCGCATCTTTGTTAATGGTTTTGCAATTTTTGGTCATAATGCTGCCGATGTCGGTTTGATGTAGGTCTACCTGTTCGTCAAAGGCGCGGCGTAAGTCTCCATCAGTGAACAAACCTTCTACTTTGTTGTCGTTATCGACAATGGCAGTCAGCCCAAACCCCTTACGTGAAATCTCAAATAAGCCTTCTGATAAGGAGGATGAGGGCGGTACGCTTGGCACTCTATCGCCGATATGCATGATTTGCTCGACGGTTAGGAGGAGCTTTCTTCCTAGGCTCCCACCAGGGTGCGAAAAGGCAAAGTCTTCTTCAGAAAATCCGCGTGCTT
>NZ_LWFT01000902.1:0-656 GCF_001635105.1 Oleiphilus sp. HI0079 | reverse complement strand
CACGCATCACTATCATTCAGGTAAGCGATCTCAAAGCGCTCTACCCCCTCTAACAGACGGCGTGTTGTTGGCTCTGAGTCCTGCGCGCGATCAAGCACCTTCCAGTGGTGCCGCAACAGCTCACCATCTGTTAGCTCGTAAGCAACTCGCTGTAGTTCTGACCGTTTTTGTTGCAGTGGGTTGCGCCAGCCAGCGCGCGTAAGTTCAACGGTATAAAAATCTTCACCATCTTTTATCGCGGCCTGATAATCTCCAAACTCGTCCCGAATAGCCCTAGGTAACACCTGAGAAAAATCGCGCTCTATTGACAATTGTGCTCGCTGAAGAGCAGATAAGGCTTGCAAGCTTTCCTGCCCCAACTCGTAAGTCCGAATTGCACTATTCAGTAACTGCCATGACCCTAAGCCGATAAGGGCGGTAATAGCGATCGCTATCAATACTTCAAGCAGGGTAAACCCATGATACCGGTCAAGCCTTTTCGGCATGCACAAGCCCGACATCAGTAACGACCCACAAATCCGGTTAGAGAACGAATCTGCCTCGGCTCATCAAATTCTTCCTCGATCAACGAAACTTGTACCTCTACCCGATGTATATCCGGATTCTCCGTCTTTTGAACAAGCGTAACGACTTGCCAGTCATTAACACCAAATTCG
>NZ_LWFT01000901.1:0-748 GCF_001635105.1 Oleiphilus sp. HI0079 | reverse complement strand
AAACGTGTCATAAAGGGTAAACACCGTGTTGCCAGAAATCACCGATCCAACAAGTTCCGCCATATCTTGCTCCAACAAACGCATACCTTTATCTAACGTTTTAGCAAACTGCTGCTCTTCCTGAAGCAGTATCTTCTCTATTTGAACTTGGCCGCTCTTCAGCTCAGGGTAAGCATCGCCCATAATCCGAACCAAGCTAGCCACTAACTTATGAAAAAAAGAACCCTGCGCACCCAGCTTGTTTCCATGACGGATCGCCCGGCGAATGATCCGGCGAAGCGTATAGCCTCTACTCTCGTTCGAAGGCATGACACCATCCGCTATTAGGAAAGCACTTGAACGGATATGGTCAGCAATAACCCGGAGGGATTTTTCCTCCTTCGAGACACCTCCTAGCAACTTAGAGACATCACCCAAGAGATCATCGAACAAATCAATCTCGTAGTTACTATGAACATTCTGCATAACCGCGGCAATGCGCTCCAAGCCCATTCCGGTATCTACGGAAGGTTTAGGCAGTGGGTGCATGACACCATCAGCAGTTCGATTGAACTGCATAAAAACAAGATTCCAGATTTCTATGTATCGATCACCATCATCATTCGGGCCACCAGGAGGGTCTCCAACAACATCAGCACCGTGATCATAGAAAATTTCAGTACAAGGACCGCACGGCCCTGTATCACCCATAGACCAAAAATTATCTTTTTCTCCTAAGCGTGAAAACCGACTCTGATCAATTCCGATA
>NZ_LWFT01000900.1:0-803 GCF_001635105.1 Oleiphilus sp. HI0079 | reverse complement strand
AAAACTGGGTACGAAAAGAGATTGGACCTGTTGCATCGCCAGACTTGATTCAGATAGCGAGCGGCTTACCGAAGACGAGGTCCGGTAAAATTATGCGGCGTATTCTTCGCAAGATTGCGGCAAACGAACATGACAGCTTGGGAGATACGTCGACTCTAGCCGATCCAAGTGTCGTCGATACGTTGATCGACGGACGCTTGAATCGTTGAGCGTGGGATGGTGAATCGTCTTAGAAGTTAGAAAGGGCGCTCATTGAGCGCTCTTTTTTCTTGAGCAAGGTATCAATAAGCGAAGGTTCGCTTTTTTTCGAAGGCTCTGCTTCCTCATACCCGCTCACAATGATGAGATTTGATCCTTTTTTGTTCACTCGGTTGGAGTAAAACTGTTTAAAGGTATCGATCTTTAGTGCCGATACGGCGTCAATCAATTTCTGTTTACTATCGAAGCTGTAGTTTTGCTTGTCAATTTCGCTCCAATAACGATTACTCCGCTGTCCGATGTTGGTCTCTTTTTCCTCAAGTCGTGAGATGACGGCTTTTTTGTAGCGCTCAAAATCGGTTTCGAGCAACGCATCAATGCGTGGTTTTTCCGCCTCTAGGAAGCGAACGGTTTCATCTACGATCTTACTTGCTGGCGTGCTAGGGGACTGCACGATAAACGCTATCCCCGGAATTTCAAGCATTGGAAATGGGGTTGCAAAGACGATGTAGCCTAGCTGCTTCTCGGTGCGCAGTTGACCATAGTAATCATTGCTAATCGCTTGAGACAATACGCCATACAGGGCGCGTTCTGAGTAGTCCTTG
>NZ_LWFT01000899.1:0-1448 GCF_001635105.1 Oleiphilus sp. HI0079 | reverse complement strand
GCGGCGCGCGTGTCCGGAGCAGCGAAGACGGCATTTCCTGACGGTGTCGAGCTTACTGAAGAAGTTTCAACAGATTCGGTAGCCAGCGAGTCACAAGACACAGAGCCGAAAGCCGAGGGTGAGGCTGAAAGTGATATTGTTACGCGCACCATTACTCCAGAACTTACCGAGTCGGAGCAAATTAATGTGATGCTTGTTGCTGACACTGATGTGCTCAGTGATCGTTTGTGGGTGCAGGTCCAGAGCTTTTTCGGTCAGCAGATTGTGAGTCCGTGGGCGGATAATGGAACCTTCCTGTTGAATTCGGTAGAGAACCTCTCAGGGCAGGCAGAGTTAATTTCTATTCGGAGTCAGGGACGTTACAGCCGCCCATTCGAGCGCGTTGACGCTTTACGTCGTGACGCGGAAGAGCGTTTTCTTGCTCAGCAAGAGCTTTTGGAAGAGCAGTTAATGGCGACCGAAGAGAAATTGCTCGAACTAGAGCAGGTGCGAGACGCAAGTGATGTCTCTATGCTTTCAGAAGAGCAAGAAGCAGAGCTGCTTAAGTTTCAGGAAGAGAAGCTGAAGATTCGTAAGCAGCTTCGCGATGTGCAGCATCAGCTTGATCGCGATATTGAAACGTTAGGGACGCGCTTAAAACTGATTAATATCTTATTAATTCCGTTTTTGATTTGTGTTCTTGCTGTGTTCATGGGTATGCGTCAACGTCGTTTGGCTAGCGTATAAGCGGCACGTGACGGCAATGCTTGGAGAGGTTTGTTGATGGACGATCAGGTAAGCGCATGTTGTGGTAATGTGCTCGTTCTTGATTCGGGCGTTGGCGGCCTCTCAATCTGCCGCTCTGTGCTGCAGCTGTGTCCGCAACTTCATATTCGCTATGTAGCGGATGATACTTTCTTTCCGTATGGCACAAAGGACGAGCAGTTTTTGATTGCTCGGCTAAGCGATCTGATTGCGCAATGCCATGCTCGCTTCCATTTTGATCTGGTGATTGTCGCCTGTAATACGGCGAGTACATTAGTGCTGCCAACGCTGCGTGATCGTTTTGAGATGCCGTTCGTTGGTGTGGTGCCCGCGATCAAGCCTGCGGTNCAACAATCCAAGTCGAAAGCGATTGGGCTGTTAGCAACCCCGGGTACGGTCTCTCGAGACTATACAGATGCGTTGGTGAGGGATTTTGCGGCAGGATGTTCTGTGCTTAAGGTTGGCTCAAACGCACTTGTGGAAGAGGCAGAGAAGCTGCTGAATGGCGAGGGTGTGGACATGAATGTTCTGCAAGGTGCTATCAATCCTTTTATGCAAAGTACTGAGAACGTCGATACGATCGTTCTTGGTTGTACGCACTTTCCGTTTTTAAAAGAAGCCTTAAAGTCCTTGATGCCAGGCGTCGCTTGGGTCGATTCCGGCGATGCGGTGGCGCGCCGCGTCAGAGATCTTTTTGATGGGGC
>NZ_LWFT01000898.1:0-589 GCF_001635105.1 Oleiphilus sp. HI0079 | reverse complement strand
CGGTTGGTGACGAGTATCGCGTACAAGATGCTTTTAGCATTGAGTTTGATGAGTGTGTTAGATCGAATGGTATTCAGTTAAATGGTCTTATTACCGGCCGTTATCTAGAGATTGAGGGTTATAACACCGAATTTTCTAATGTAGTCGATATTGATCATTGTGCATCTCGTGTGGTTCGCGATGACTTTGATGGAAGCGCAAGAGTGATTGCGGATCAGGCTGAGATGATATTATTCGACAAGCAGGGGCCGCGCTTATTTGTGCGCTATCTAAACGCTAATCCAACGGATAGAACCGAAGTGGTCGAACATGCGGTTTACGAGCTCAGCTTGAGCGAAGAAGCCGTCGTGTTGAATAGTTCATCTACAGTGAGCGGCTCTGTCCTTGATGCAGATGGTGCTTCAATTTATAAAGTCTCTGAGGGTTTAGAGGAAAAGGTAGACTGTACCTATTATGAGCGTCAAATAGATCTTGATCTCGCTAGTTTAACATTGGCTGCAAGCGACTCTACGCGAATCCTCAATGGAAGCGTTACGCTAACGCACACCCAGAACCGTGCAGAGAACAAAATATTGCGGATCACCTCTGA
>NZ_LWFT01000897.1:0-682 GCF_001635105.1 Oleiphilus sp. HI0079 | reverse complement strand
GAACCGACATAGAGAAGTAAAACGGTTCACGAACTGGAGAGTACTTACTCCTGTCTACCTAACTTTATTAGCACTATTAGCACTTTTCGCTTTCTCGAATCTTGCACAAGCTGAGAATCAGCTCGCAAGCAAGCCTATAAACGTAAGCATTGCGTTTTCGGATGGAGATCCGCCGACCTCATGGTCAAAGGATGGTATCGCAGCACAAGGATTGTTGCCCGAGCTCGCTTCCGCAGTATTCAATCGCATTGACAACATTCAATTGGATGCGGCTCCCCTGGCCTAGAGCCAAGCTAATGGCGAAGAAGGCAACAGTAGATGGCCTATTAACCTACCCTTCAAAATCGCGCCAAGAATACCTACTTTTTAGCGAACGACCCACGTATGTCATGGACTACAGCTACGTGATATACAACAAAAATAATCCCAGAAGCGCAGAGCTAGCGCGTCTTCCAAGCTTTAGAGCGCTTGGGGACTTCATCATGGCAACAGAGGGGCCAGACGTAGCCGATTCGTGGGAGGAAGTGAATCTGCCGATCGACGCATTCCCGCGCTTTTACGTCAATAAAGCAATACAGATGTTTCATTTAGTGTTGCGCCGCAACAGCGCAGATTACTTCATTCGAAACCTCGAAGAAGCAAAATATATCGCCCGCTCCTTAGGTTACAGTGAGCAACTCGG
>NZ_LWFT01000896.1:0-897 GCF_001635105.1 Oleiphilus sp. HI0079 | reverse complement strand
CAATTGCGCATGCGGTCAATGGCGTAGCTGAAGCCGCTGGTTGATGCGCTTAAGTAGGGCGTATCGATTTGCTTCAGGTTGCCTATTGCAACAACTTTGGTGCCTGGTCCCGCTCGTGAGATTAGGCCAAGCATTTGGGCTGCCGTTAGGTTTTGTGCCTCGTCAATTAAGAAGAACTTGCCTGAAAAGCTTCGGCCGCGCATAAAGCTCGAGCTTTTTATTTTTACGCGGTTCTTCAAAAACTCAAGGCCGGATTTTCGCTCAAAGTCGTTGCCTTCAGGGCTTGCGCTGAGAGTTTCTAGGGCGTCGGTAATCGCGCCCATCCACGGTTCTATTTTTGCCTCTTCCTCACCAGGTAAAAAGCCGATATCTTCGCCCATTGGAACCGTGGCGCGAGTGACAATAATCTCATCGTAGAATTTATCTTCGTAGCAAAGCTGCAGCGCCGCGGCCAGTGTTAGTAGGGTTTTACCAGTACCGGCATCGCCCGCAATAGTGACAAAATCGATCTCAGGATCGGTCAAAATGGAGAGGGCATAGTTCTGCTCTTTATTTCGCGCTTGTATGCCCCAGCAATGATATTGCTGTTCAAAATCCGGAAGTATCTCAATCGATGCGGTGGAGCCTTCGATCTTTCTGAGGATGCCGCGAAAGTTTTGTTGGCTCGTCGAGTCTGAATAAATGTGCGTGTTAATTGGCCAGTTGCCAATCCAAGGGGCCGTAACATGGTAAATAATGATAGTGCCGACATCTGGTGAGTCTTCTCGGTCTATCTGGATATCGACACCCGTGGCTTCCCACATGTCATCCGTAATTTCTATCTGCCCGCCAAACAGTGTTTCGTCACCAACATTGGCAACCTGATCGTTTCGATAATCTTCGGAGACAATGCCCAAA
>NZ_LWFT01000895.1:0-30184 GCF_001635105.1 Oleiphilus sp. HI0079 | reverse complement strand
GCCGTCATTTTTTTGACCGCAACCTTCAAAAACATCAAGAAAGATGTCAGAAGGCCGTCACAGCACCCCAAAAAACCATTTAAGCCTTTGTTTTTATAGCTCATTTTATTCTTGGCACACCGCTCGCTTAACAGAACCAAAATCAACATTACGTCTATTACGTTGTAAGAATCAAGGGATCATTATGGATACCAACGACAAAGCGGCACAAACAATCGACTTCAACCGCGCCAAGGTAACTTCGACCTACAAAAACATTAGCAGACAGATCGTTGACTCTAATGACGCGGTGACTCGAACAGTACGAAGACTGCAAACGACGCTTGATATCGGAACCCTAATCGAGATATTTGTTCAAGAGCTTTCGGAACTTATTCGTCCCGGCCTTGTTCGATTTCAAACCAACGATGGCAATGCGTACAGCTTTGGGGAGGAATCAGGCGCGCACAATTGCCAATTCAACCTAGCTATTGAAAACACCAAACTCGGCAAACTTACTATTAATCGCCGTAAACGCTACACAGAAGAAGAAATTTCGATCGTAGAATTCATGGCTAGCACCTTGGTATTTCCCCTCAAAAACGCCCTGCTATACCAAGAGGCACTGGCAAACGCATTAACTGACGAACTTACCGGCATGGGAAACAAACGTGCATTGCAAGCCAGCCTGCACAGAGAAGCAGAGCGTGCGGTTCGCCACAAAACACCGCTTACAGCGATCATGATGGACGTCGACCACTTCAAGTCCATCAATGACCAGCACGGCCACGATTGTGGCGATGTCGTTCTCAAACAGCTCGCAACACTCATAAAAGACAACTTCAGAAAAAGCGACTTATGCTTCCGATATGGAGGAGAAGAGTTTTTACTGCTTCTTGATGATGCTGACATCGACCAAGCGAAATTTACCGCCGAGCGACTAAGACAAACTATTGAGAATCATCTGTTTGCCTACGAAGAAGCAAACCTTGCGGTTACCGCGAGCTTTGGATGCGCTGAGTTTGAGGCAGATGAAGCGCTACAAGACTTTATCAATCGCGCCGACAAAGCGTTATACGCGGCAAAACGCACCGGCCGCAATCAGGTTATAACAGTCAACAAATCGATCAGCGATCGCCCTGAAGCCAAGAAGGCTTGAGGGCAATGCTAAAGTGAGTACATGAGGCTAGCGACGCTTGGTCCGCGAAGGCTTAGTCTTAAAGGCCCTGCGTTGCTTACGCTGATCTTCCGCCTTCACTTTGGGGTCTTTGGCTTTTATCCGAACAGGAGGCAAAGAGACAATCGACCTCAACTCGTTGATTTCTTTATTGTTCAATTCCTCCCACGCGCCAACCTTCAAACGGCTTGGTAGAAAGATACAACCATAGCGAACGCGCTTTAGGCGGCTTACCTGCACACCCTGCGACTCCCAAAGCCGACGCACCTCACGATTACGACCTTCCATCAACACGACATGAAACCACTGATTTGTGGAATCGCCACCCGCTGGTTGAATATCCGTAAAACGCGCAACGCCATCTTCAAGCAGAACACCTTCTTTGAGTCGAGCGAGCATTGCATCATCAACTTCTCCATGAATACGCACAGCATACTCACGATCAACCTCATACGAGGGATGCATTAATCGATTCGCCAAATCACCATCCGTCGTCAAAATAAGTAAACCACTAGTATTGATATCAAGGCGACCTACAGAGATCCATCGTTGGTTCTTTAGCCTGGGGAGATTTTCGAACACAGTTGGCCGGCCTTCTGGGTCAGAACGCGAGCAAATCACGCCCTCCGGCTTGCTATAGACAATAACGCGCGGATCAATACGCACATCTGTGTCGAGCTTGACAGTCTTACCATCCACTCGAACATGATCAGATGGCAATAATCGCGCGCCCAAGGTAACGACATCACCATTTACGCTTACGCGACCATCTGCGATCCAACGTTCAATCTCTCTGCGAGAGCCAAGGCCTGCTTGCGCAAGCACCTTTTGTATTCGTTCGCCTGAAGGCTCAGACATTCACTACTCCAAGTGGAATAAAAATTAAGAAGACCGAGTGGTGCTGACTTTAAGAATCTCAGCTTTAAGGTCGTCATAAGTATGTACAGCAGGAAACTGAGGAAACTCATCAATCACGTTTTGCGGAGACTTGAACAAAATACCAGCCTCAGCCTGCTTCAGCATCGTCGTATCATTATAGGAGTCACCCGCTGCAATCACACGATAATTTAGCAATTGAAACGCCCTAACCGACTGACGCTTCGGATCTTTTTGGCGCAAAAGGTAGTTAGTGATTCGCCCATCGTCGGCGACTTCGAGCTTGTGACAAAAAAGTGTCGGAAAACCAAGCTTCGCCATAAACGGCATACCAAATTCGTAGAATGTATCCGATAGGATGATAAGCTGAAAACGCTCATTCAACCACTGAACAAACTCCTTTGCACCAGGAAGCGGGTCAAGTGTATCGATGACTTCCTGGATTTCTTTCAGGCCATAACCGTGCTGGTCAAGGATACGCAAACGCTGCTGCATTAAAACATCGTAGTCAGGGATATCACGAGTCGTTGCTTTTAACTCTTCAATTCCTGTTTTCTCTGCAAAAGCAATCCAAATTTCCGGAATCAAGACACCTTCTAAATCCAGACAAACTAATTCCACGTCGCATACTCCCGATACTAACTTCAAGTTAAATGACAAAAATTTGGGCGCCATTCTAACGAAAAGGCTTCAGCTTGCATATTGATAAATCATCGATACAATCCAAAGCCTTCTACAACATCCCCCAGCGAGATATCACGACAATGGAATACGACTTTACGCAAGCAGAAAACCTTACTCCGGAAGCAATCAGCGCTCTGAATTCTTCGCTTGCGGAAAAGTCGCCCCGCGAAGTTCTTAAGTTTGCTTTCTCTCACTTTGGAAACATTGCCATTTCATTCAGTGGTGCAGAAGATGTTGCACTCATCGAACTAAGCCACAAATTGACCGACAACCTTCAAGTTTTTAGCTTGGACACTGGCCGACTCCATCCTGAGACATATCTCTTTCTAGACACCGTTCGTCAACATTACTTACTTGACCTCGAGTTGATGGCGCCAAATACGGACGAGCTAGAAGCATTCGTCAAACAAAAGGGCTTGTTCAGTTTTTATGAGGATGGCCATAAAGAGTGCTGCGCAATCAGAAAAGTAAGACCCTTACGTCGAAAGCTCGCCACGCTAGAAGCTTGGATTTCAGGACAACGCAAAGATCAAAGTCCAAGTACACGCTCAGAAGTGGCTGTCATAGAGCTTGATACGGCCAACGCTGCTGAAGGCAAAACCTTAATCAAATTCAATCCGCTAGCAAACTGGTCGTCAAAAGAGGTTTGGGACTACCTTCGCATGAGCGAAGTGCCAACCAACAAGCTTCACGAAAAAGGCTTTATCAGCATTGGGTGTGAGCCATGCACTCGAGCAGTATTACCAAACCAGCATGAGCGAGAAGGCCGCTGGTGGTGGGAAGAAGAAACGCAAAAAGAATGCGGTCTGCACATCAAATAAATTCAGCCAGTGAACGTCAACTCGTCGCTGAGAGTTGCATTCACCCATTCCCCGAACCACCTAAGTGGTGTATCGGGGAATATCGACTTCTGCAAACACTTTCGACACATCTTCTCTATGGGCATGACTATAGAAAGCTTCATCAACCAAGTCTCGCGTTAAATGCGGCGCAAATTCTGCTAAAAACTCATACATGAATCCGCGCATGAATGTTCCTTTACGCAAAGCAATACTAGTGATCGCATCAGGGAATAAGTCTGTTGCCGGTATCGCCACCAAGTCTGAATCTCTTACGGGATCAAACGCCATCGAAGCAATAATGCCAACTCCAAGACCAAGTCGGACATAGGTTTTGATAACATCGGCATCAGAAGCCGTGAATACGACATTTGGCTCCAAACCTTTCGAAGAAAAAGCCTCATCGAGCTTTGCTCGTCCTGTAAAACCAAGAACATACGTCACAATCGGATGCTCAGCCAACCGCTCAAGCGTGAGCTTAGATTCACTCAGCAGAGGATGATTCTTGGGTACGACCACAACGCGATTCCAACGATAACAAGGCATCATAATTAAGTCCGCATGCTGACTTAGCGCCTCCGTCGCAATAGCGCAATCGACGACTCCATCCGAGCACATCTCCGAGATCTGAGCGGGCGTCCCCTGATGCATGTGCAATGAAACATCAGGATAACTTTTCATAAAACGACTAATGATGGGCGGGAGAACATACCGCGCTTGTGTATGCGTAGTGGCTACGGTCAACTCACCGGTGCGATTATCATTAAACTCGTGAGCTATTTTCTTAATATTCTCGACATGAGAGAGGATATCACCAGCCACCGAGAGAATTTTCTCACCGGCGGGAGTAATTCGCGTCAAATGCTTTCCACTTCGAGAAAACACCTCGACACCAAGCTCATCTTCTAACAGTCGGATCTGCTTACTAATTCCTGGCTGCGAGGTATATAAACTCTGCGCAGTCGCCGAGACATTAAGGTCATGGTGAGCGACTTCCCAAATATAACGCAGCTGTTGTAACTTCATTTTGCAGTCCCTAGTCCAAACTTATGAGTATAAAGCTATAAGTAATTATTATTTTGAAGAATAAAAACATCCTATATATTACTCTTTCTACTTAAGCTCTATTAGATCGCTAACAATATAGACTAAAAATATGGAATTTGTGGCCTTAGCCAGTTTTTTACAATATGTTTTGGCGGGCGCCGGCGTCGGGTTCGCCGTTGGGCTTACAGGTGTTGGCGGTGGGTCGCTGATGACCCCTCTATTGATCATGTTCAACTACCCTCCTCATATCGCCATCGGCACAGATTTAATGTACGCAGCCGGCACGAAGGCTGGCGGCATTGTTGCGCATGCGCGACAAAAAACGATTAACTGGGGAATCGTTCTCCGCTTAAGTTGCGGCAGCATCCCTGCCTCAATTGCAACCGTGTTTATCCTCAAATATGTGTTTTCGGACGCTGCGGAATACCAAGGAATCCTTTTGACAGCACTGGGATTAATGCTGATGTTCACTGCAGCGGTCATTTTGTTGAAAGGCCGCCTAATGCGTTCTTACGCCTTGAGCGACAACCAAATGAGCTGGCTCAAACGGCATCAGACCAAATTAACTGTCGTAATGGGTGTTTTTTTAGGGGTTTGCGTTACCCTTTCGTCTGTTGGTGCTGGCGCCTTCGGCGCAGCCATTCTGATGGTGCTTTATCCAAGATTAAGCCCTGTCACGATCATCGGAACAGACATCGCTCACGCAGTTCCGCTTACACTGATCGCAGGCTTGGGTCACATGCAGCTTGGCCATATTGATTTCGTATTGCTTGCGTCCCTGCTTTGCGGCTCTATCCCTGCCATTTTTGTCGGCTCAAAACTTAGCAAAAAGGTTCCAGGAAAACTCCTACAACCGTTCCTTGCCGTTTTATTGCTGGGCATCGGCATGAAATACGCATTCTTCTGAGTTACTCACGCCCCGTTTGATGAACGGGTATTAAGTTTACTTTTTTGACGAAAGGCATAGGATTTGCCCTTATCAATAGCAAACATCCCGTGATAGCAAGAACAACTCAAAGAACCCGTATAAATGCTACTCAAAACCAAGTTTCTCGCTCCTGCATACAATCTTAAAAGTGTTTCTCGGTCACGTCTCTTAGATCGGCTAAACGCACGAGCAGCACGAAAACTGGTTCTGGTTTCCGCTCCTGCGGGCTTTGGCAAAACGACACTTATTCTGCAATGGCTTCACAAGCAAGACCGAAAAATATGCTGGTTATCGATTGATGAGCATGACAACAACCCGATCCGGTTTTGGCAGTATCTTATTGGCAGCATTGAAACGGTTGTCGATGACTTTGGTACCGAAGCAAACGCCCTACTCACAGAGCAAGCGAATGTAGAAGCCGCGGTCACATCACTGGTGAACGAACTCAGCGTCTGGTCGATGAGTGGTAACGAGCTAAGCATTGTCCTTGATGACTTTCACAACATTGAAGACAACGAAACGCTGCGCAGCTTTGCTTATTTTGTCGACTTCATGCCACCAAACGTCGAGCTTGTGCTAACCACGCGTTTTGAGCCCAATCTTCCAATTTCACGCTGGAGCGTCAAGAACTGGGTAGACGGAATTTACGCCTCAGATCTGATGTTTAGTTACGACGAATCAAAAACGTTTTTCTCTGATTATATGGAGCTATCACTCACAGATAGTCAGATTCAAAGCATTTTTAATCGAACAGAGGGCTGGATTGCCGCAATGCAGCTTACGGCGCTCTCTGCGTCAGCGAAGCCAAGTAACGAACAAGCGTACCTCAACACACAGCAATTGCTCGCGGATGACCGTCACTTCTCAGACTATGTCATCAATGAAATTTTATCTTTACAGCCCGATACCTTACGCGACTTCATGCTCGATTCATCCTGCCTGCTAAGAATGAACGCAGAGCTTTGTGACCAAATCCGTAACACCAATAACAGCCACGATATGCTTCATGCGCTAGAGCGCAAAAATCTCTTCGTTATCCCTTTAGACAATCAGGGCGACTGGTATCGCTACCATGAAATGTTCAGAGACGCTTTGCTCAAAAGATTGCGTAAGACAGACATTAAGCGACTCTCCTCACTGCAAACCAAAGCGATCGACTGGCTGATAGATCATAAACAATCGCATGAAGCCATAGAGCTTGCCGTGCAGCTTCAAGAATGGTCGCTACTTGCAAAGCTGCTAGAAACCAATGGGAACAATTTGATCCACGAAGGCCACCACTTGCCAATGCTCGAGTGGCTTGCTGCGCTACCGGAAGCTGTGAGAGCAAAATCGCCGAGATTGCTCATGCTCAGAATATGGGCTTTATTTTTCAGTAACAAAATCGAAGTAATTCAACCTCTTTTGGACGAGCTGGAGGCGCTTGTTGATCAACAGCGGATCGCAGAAGTAGAAACCAGCGCCAATGAACTAATAGACCTTCATAGCGAAATTTCGCTCATCCGCTCATACATTGCTCGGTCTCAGTCAGATCTTCGTAGCGCTCATTCACTTACCAAGCAGGTTCTTGAAGAGCTTGATAACACCAATATGCCCCTTAAATCAGTCACTTACTACGGCATTGGTCTAGACAGTTTTACAGTGGGTGATCTTGAGTCAGCAGAGTTTGCTCTAAAGTCGGCTATCGACCACGGTAAACGCGAGAAAAAGTATACCACCGTGCTTTCCAGCAGCGGCCTGCTTGGCTGGATTTACTTTTTTCAAGGAAAGCTAGACGCAGCACTTGAAACCGGCATGCACAACCAGCAATGGATTGATAGCTTACACGACCCCTCGCAACCGCGAATCATTTCTTGTTGGCAGAACAGTATTCTCGCAATGATTTACCTTG
The DNA here is from genome assembly GCF_001635105.1 of Oleiphilus sp. HI0079. Taxonomy (NCBI): domain Bacteria; kingdom Pseudomonadati; phylum Pseudomonadota; class Gammaproteobacteria; order Oceanospirillales; family Oleiphilaceae; genus Oleiphilus; species Oleiphilus sp. HI0079. The sequence goes on along the minus strand of NZ_LWFT01000895.1, from coordinate 22,763 downwards.
AGCGAGGCGAGAAAACCATCGCGGCGGCGTATATCAACCCCTTGTTAAAACACATCAACATTGGGACAGAACCCGGTCTGCACATATTAATCCAGTACACACAGGCAAATGTTCTATTTGCACAAGGCCAATACATTGAAGCAATTGAACGGTTAGACGACGCAATCAATGTGTACGAGCACAAGAAAGATGCAATGATGTACACGCCGCCAAGTCTTAGAGCGCTGAAGTCACGCTGCCTAATTGCAATTGAAAACCTTGAAGGTGCTAATGTCGTTCTCGAATCAATCGATTCTAAAACCATTAACGAGCTACCTCTTAATTTTGAGGACATAAATCTGTGTAAGGCTCGACTCTACCTGAAACAGAAAAACATCCCGCTTGCGCTAGAGATTGCCGAGCGCATTGCTGAACAAGCGAGAGAGCATCACCACACCTACAACCTAATTCAGGCATTACACCTCAAAGCCCTTTGTTTTTTCAAAGCCAAAAAGCTAGAACGCGCAACAAGCGCAATTAACGAAGCCCTTAACCTCGCAGGCAAGGAGAGCATGACGCGCATCTTCACCAATGAAGACGTTGACTCGGTCAGTGTAATCGCATTAGGCCGCTCGGCCGATATCTCCGATAGTTATCTGAAAAAACTTAGCCAAGAGCTTGGCGTGCAGCAGCCAAACAAAGCCAGCCAGCAACTTCCGGGTGCGGCAGCACTCGAGGGCAACCTAAGGCTTTTAGAACCTCTTAGCCAGCGAGAGCTTGAAGTACTGTCTTTGATCGACCAAGGACTCGCCAACAAAGAGATTGCTCAGAAACTGTCGTTAGCACCTGCTACGGTCAAAGCGCACATCAGAAACATTTACGGAAAAATTGGCGCGAAAAGTCGTACCGAGGCGTTAGCAAAAGCGCGTCAACTAGAGTTAATCTAGATATTTTGTGACACAAGTCACGCGTTTTCGCTATTTCACAATCACTTTAATCCCTTCGGACGATCAAATTACGCCCCCTACGCCCCTATGATTACACCATCGAAACAGATTCTGTTGAGGCGAAAATTCAGGCCTTTCTCCTCAATACAATTTCCGATCAGGGCACATGCCCGACGTTGAATGCGGTGATTAGTATGTTCGGCACTAATCACCGCTTTTTTTTGTCTAAAATAAAGCACCAGGCGCTTTTAAGGCCCGCTTTATTAACCAAAGTGCACTGTTGTTTGCTGACTTATCGCGAGCAGCTCTCCCGCTTCGTTTGAGATGAGCGCCTTGGCATACGCATACCCGCCGCTCGATTCAATAATTTCCGCTCGATACTGTGTATACTCGTCTGGCCTTAAACTCGGCTGCGGCTGAATGAACTCTATCGTCCAGCTTAAGGAACTCGCCATGCAAAGGCTTTTCATCATCGGCAAGGGAGTTGGAGGCCATGCATCAACAAGCCCCAATAGATGCGCCTCGGTCATTACTTTTGGCGACTCCGCAAAACGCACGTAACCCTCTAAATAAGGCTTGTCGGACCCCATAAACGGGAACGGCGTCAGATATCGATAATCAAAATTACGCGTAAACTCAGGAATCGCTCCTTCGATATACGGCAGCTTGGTGGTGTCGTTTACGGAGCCATTTAAAGAGAGTCGCTCAGGAGCAAGATCGATGGCGGATTCTCTCCCAGCGCCAAAACTCCCCTGAACGATCACCTTGGTTTGACCGTTCTGTAACCCCCTCCCCAAGACCTGAGAGACATTCTTTCCCTCTCTGAGGATCTCACTCGTCAATTCGAGCTCGCTATCATCCACTGGGCCAACAAAAGAAATTTGCAAACAACGAACAGGGGCCGGTTGCGACAATTGCTTTCGCATAGATTCATACACCAAAGCAGCCACAAGACCACCAAAGCCGGCGCGTCCCTGCATCCAAGCCCCATCCAAGCGCACGGTACTAGGCTCTCGAGCTACTTTATTAAGAAAACCATCAAACTGCATATCTTGAATTCTCCTTTTGAAAGACGACATCTTAGTAGCTTCGGCCCCGCTGACCAGCAAGCGCTCTGGAAAAGCACATTCCATAAATGGACTAAGCAAAAATGTCTTATATGCTTAAGGCGAATCAACCGAGAGCCGCCATGTCAGAGCATCACTTAATTTCGCAAATCGTCAATATTGGCGAGACACTTCATCGAGCAGGATGTCCGCCTTACAAGCTCGAAAAATATGTCGAGCACTATGCGAGAAACCGAGGTGTAGAAGTCATGGCGCTCGCCTCTGCAAACTGGATTAACTTTCAATTTAATGATGAGGACAACACCGTTGTCATAAAACGATTAAAGCCACCCAGTATTGACCTAACGCTACTTGCCAAGACCATCAATCGGATCACTCGTGATGACGAATCCATCAATCTAGACACCTCTCCCCCCAGCAGGCCAATGATGCTGCTAGCGTGTCTGATTGTTCCCGCCGCTTACCTATGTTTGGTAGGAAGCTCCTATGACGCGCTAATCGTAAGCCCACTAACTGGCTTAATCGTTTGGCTTTGCACATTGTTATTAAAGGGAAGACGGTCAATTGCACTGGAGTTTATCGCGCCGATGTTAGTCGGGCTTATGGCGGAGTATGCAAACTCATTTGGGCTAAACATTCCTGTATGGACGCTCTGCATTGCCAGTATTCTGCTATTCGTACCCGGCTTGTCTATTGCAAACGCGCTAGAATGCCTCGCCTTTAATGATCTAGTCTCGGGCACCAGCTTGCTCGGCCAATGCATTCTCTCATTAATCAAACTGTTTTAAGGGATATTCATCGGACTGAGTTTCGGCTCTGCTATCTGGGAAACAACCCCCATCGCTTATACCAATGAGTTGCCTGCGTACTTTAGTTTGATTGGCGCCGTACTACTCGCCATAGCGGTTGCGATCATGTTCAACATTCGACCACGCGATGTAGTGCGAGCCATACCCGTCATTGCTATCGGAACCTGGGGGCCAACCGTATTCAACTTTGAACATGGCTGGGTTGCAGCAACTTGGATCACGAGCACCCTGATTACCTTGTATGCAACATGGATCGCCAAGCGCCGAAAGCTGACAGGGACGATTTATATGATCCAAGGAATTATCCTGATGGTTCCGGGAAGCCGCGTTCTGATTAGCGCCGGCCAAAATTTCTATGGGGCTGAAGTACTACCTATTGGCGGAATCGGCGGAATTGGCAGTTCGGCGGCATTGATTTTTGCCGCCATCGTGGTCGGACAAATCACCGCGTACGCGATCTACTCACCGAAAATTGAACGTTAGATCAGCTAGACGACGCTAAACGCCCAGCTTACGTTGATAAGGCGGCAAAGCATCCAAAAGCAGCTGCCCGTAGCGCTTGCTAATCAATCGCTGGTCCAGAATCGTAATTTGCCCGGTGTCCTGCTCCGTCCGAATTAATCGACCGCACGCCTGAATCAATCGCAAACTCGCCTCAGGCACAGAGATCTCCATGAACGGGTTTCGACCCTGTGTCTCCATCCACTCTGCGATACTCTGCTCTAAGGGATCGTTTGGAACGGCAAAAGGTATTTTAGCGATGATCACATGGGTTAAATAACTCCCCGGTAAATCGATACCTTCAGCCAAAGAGGCAAGACCAAACAAAATGCTCTTTTCACCAGCATCAATGCGCTGTTTGTGCTTTTGAATCAGTTCTTGTTTGCCCATTTCGTCCTGCGTCAGTATGCGCTCGCGCAACGAGCGATCAACGCCAAAGTAAACATCGTTCATCTGCTTTCGAGAGCTAAACAACACCAGCACCGCTTTATGATCTTCAATCCAGGCGTCTAGATTTTCGATAATTTCTTCAGTGTGCAACTGCGCTTGATTCGGTAAAGAGCGCATCGGTGGAACACGCAAAACACCAACATTCGCGAAATCAAACGGGCTAGGAACACGATGATAAACAGACTTTTCTGGCAGGCCCGCTTTGTATGCCAAATGGTTAAACTTGCCCAGAGCCGTCAAAGTAGCGGAGGTCAATATTGCCCCGTAAGCCCTTTTCCATAAAGCCGCGTTCAACAAGCCGCCTGCACTCAGGGGGCTGCCAAACAGATAGATGTCGGAGCCAGAGTCGTACTCGCGCAATGTCACCCAGCGCGCGTCCGGTGCATCGCCTTCTTTTACTTCTTTTGCGTAAAACTGCCATAAAGCATAATGGCCATCCGCGCGGTTAAAGTGCGAGCCAATAACCGGATACCACTGCTCGGCCTCTTCGCGATCCAAACCACAATCGGATTTTTCATCAACACTGCGATTCAGCTCCGCTCGAATTTCATCTAAGTATCGGCACAAAGAAGCAAAATCGAGTTTTATATTGAAGGCCTGCTCTCGCAAGACGTCATCAATCAGACCATCTTTAAAGCGAAAGCGACTCTCTGTGCTTCCCTCTTCCTGATCCCAATCGACACCTTTGGCGAGATTCTCATAGAACACATTAAGCTTGCCTTGCAGGGAGATCGTTAATGGAGAAATCTGCTCGATGTTCGATGCAACAAAATGCCCTGCCGTAATGGCTGGCAGCATTTCAGAAAGGGATTTACTCAGCGTCTTCAACCAATTCTCGCTGGCTTTTAGCCCTGTCGAAACCATAAAATGATTGAGCGCTTTATCGGGTAGATGGTGCGCCTCATCGAAAATATAAATCGAGTGCTCAGGCGCGGGCAAAATAACCCCCCCACCCAAGGCGAGATCCGACAACACCAAATCATGATTTGCCACTAACACATCCGCATCATCCCAGCGGTTGCGTGCTTCGTAGTACGGACAACTACTGAAGTAACTGCATCGCCGGTTGGAACATTGCTGATTATCTGCCGTCAAAGAAGACCATGCCTTATGGTCAATCGGCTCTTCAAGCGTATCTCGATCACCGTCCCATGTACCAGAGGCATAGCGCGTCAAGAAACCTTGCAGCACATCCTCACTGAGCTCTTCATTGTCGCTTTGATCAAGGAGAAACAATGGAATCGTCGAATCATTGGGGTCTGCCGAGAACGACTCAATACGCTGCTCAAGCTTGCTCAAACAAACGTATCGACCACGACCTTTTGCCAGCGCATAATTGAAATCTATACCCGAATGCTCGGCAAGTTCTGGTAAATCTTTGGAGAGAATCTGGTCTTGAAGTGCGGTGGTTGCAGTCGAAACGATCAGCTTGCGATCTTGCGCAATGGCCATCGGTAAGGTGGCGATACAATACCCAAGCGTTTTACCAGTGCCGGTTCCCGCCTCTACAACACAGGTTGCAGGATCGCTATTGCGTAATCCTTCGGAATTGGTTGCGATAGATCCCAAATACTTGGCAATTTCGGCGATCATTAGTCGCTGTCCATAGCGCGGACGGAACCCTTCTCGGCCAGTAAACTTTCTGTAGCTCCCCTGAATCAGAGCTTTGTGTTCATCGCTTAACATAAAACGCTACGATCAATACCCGAAATAAAAACAACCGAACTTCGCCTAACAATCCGAATACTTGAGACAAGTATGGAAATTCAATGATTGCAGACCCTATAATCACGAAGCCGCGGAGTTTAGCAGAGATTGCATTTGGGCAGTATCTGAGAATTTCCCAAGATAATAAGTAAAGTAGTACGGAGCTCGCGATGCATTTTGACCTGACAGAAGATCAAGTCGCTTTTCAAGATACCGCCAATCGTTTTGCACAGGAGTTTCTTGCTCCGAATGCAAAAGAGTGGGACGAAACAGCCACCTTTCCAAAAGACGTATTTGTTGAAGCAGGCAAACTTGGCTTTATGGCCATGTATATCCCCGAAGAGCACCATGGGATCGGCATCTCTCGTTTGGACGCTGCGCTGATCATGGAGCAACTCGCCACTGGCTGCACCTCAACAGCTGCCTATGTCAGCATTCACAACATGGCATTCAAGATGCTCAGCAAATATGGACAGCAAAGCCTAATAGATGAATGGGCTGAAGCTCTTGCCTCTGGCGAGAAGCTGGCTAGTTACTGTTTAACAGAACCGGGCGCAGGTTCCGATGCCGCATCCCTGACCACCAAAGCGGTGAAAGACGGAGACGACTATCTCGTATCAGGCAGTAAAGTATTTATCTCTGGTGCAGGCTCAACCGACCTATTAGTCACCATGGTGCGCACCGGCGAACCCGGCGCAAAAGGCATTAGCTGTCTCGCGATTCCAGCAGATGCTGCGGGCATCACCTATGGGAAAAAAGAAGATAAGTTGGGCTGGAACAGTCAACCGACACGGCAGATTACTTTTGAAAATGTGCGGGTGCCAGCGAGCAACTTACTGGCTAAAGAAGGTATGGGATTCAAGCTCGCGATGGAGGGGCTTGATGGCGGGCGCATTAATATCGCGGCGTGCTCTACGGGCACGGCAATTGCCGCACTTGAGGCCGCGAGTCGCTATGCCGGTGAGCGAAAGCAATTCGGCCAAGCGATTGCAGACTTCCAAGCTACCCAAATGAAGCTGGCAGATATGCTGACAGATTTAACAGCCGCAAAACAGATGATCCGTCTGGCGGCATTTAAGTTAGATCAACAAGACCCCGAACGGAGTGCCTTCTGCGCGATGGCAAAACGCTTTGCAACCGACGCCTGCTTCGAGTTGTGCGATCAAGCCTTGCAAATTCACGGTGGATACGGCTACATCAAAGAGTATCCACTAGAGCGTTTTTTCCGCGATACGCGCGTGCATCGAATACTCGAAGGCACAAACGAGGTGATGCGCATGATCATCGCGCGCCGCCTCTTAAACGATCCAAACTTAGCACTGATAAAACACTAGATTCTTCAGGAACAAAGATGACGATAACAAGCCCGACTTCAATGATTGAAGTAAAACAAGATGGTGCAGTTCTTCAAGTCACCATCAATAATCCACCGGCCAATACCTGGACACTCGAAAGCCTCAACGGGCTTAAAAGCGTCGTCGATTCGGCGAGCCGAGCGAATAGCGTTGTCGCCATCGTGATCCATGGTCAAGGTGAGAAATTTTTCTCTGCCGGTGCCGATTTAAAGCAATTTGCCAGCGGCGACAAATCCGCATCAAAGGGGGTAGCGGAAGCTTTTGGAGAAGCTTTCGAAGCGCTTGCCAATTTTGAAGGTGTGAGTATCGCGGCGATGAATGGTTACGCCATGGGTGGCGGACTAGAGTGCGCTTTAGCGTGTGACATTCGTATCGCTGAGGAACAGGCGCAACTTGCACTTCCAGAGGCAAAAGTTGGATTACTGCCATGTGCAGGCGGCACTCAACGGCTGTGTTGGCTGGTTGGCGAAGCGTGGGCGGCTCGCATCATTTTACTCGGTGAACGCATCAAAGCAGACACCGCAGAGAAGATTGGCTTAACCCAAGAAACCACCGGCACCGGGCAAAGCTTGTCTCGCGCGTTAGAAATGGCACAGCAAGTAGCCCAACAGAGCCCAGATGCTGTTCGCGCCTGTAAGCGCCTAATGAAAGCACCACGCGAGCACGCGATCGCGCAAGGCCTAAAAGATGAACGCGCCGAATTCATCGATCTCATTGGTGAAACCAACCAGGTCGAAGGCACTAACGCATTCCTGGAAAAACGCACGCCGTCTTGGTCTTAGCGCTCGAAGACCAATCGCGCAAAACAAGCGTCACATATATAGGCTAACTAAACGCACAGCATCGGCATTGTCCGGAAGACTCACGGAACTAGGCAGACTTAATGACAACACAATCAAGCCAGATACGCACCAAAGAGATCGCATCCAAAAAAGGCAAAGTTGGGCACTTAACGCTCAACGCCCCAAAAGCTTTAAATAGTTTGAGCCTGGAAATGATTCAAAGCGCCTTTCGGCAGCTGAGCCGCTGGGCCGAGGACGATGCCATCGCATGTATCCTGATGGATGGCGCAGGTGACAAAGGCTTTTGCGCAGGCGGCGACGTGCAGAAGCTGTATCAGTCTGCGATTGATAACCCCGGCGGGCCGTGCGACTACGCAGAGCAGTTTTTTGTTGAAGAATACCAACTCGATTATCTGATACACAGCTACCCCAAACCGATTATCTGCATCGGCTCGGGGATTGTTATGGGCGGAGGCCTTGGATTAATGCAAGGCGCTAGCCATCGCGTTGTCTCAGAGAGCAGCCGTATTGCAATGCCCGAGGTAACCATTGGTCTATTTCCCGATGTTGGTGCGACACGCTTCCTTAACGATCTTCCTCAGGGGCTTGGTTTGTTCTTCGCGCTCACCGGAGCAAGCATTAACGCAAGTGACGCAATGAGCCTTGGCCTCGCAGATCACTATGTAGAGTCGTCTAACATTGGCGACATTGTTCAACAGCTTGAGAAAGTATCTTGGACAAAAGACATCAAGAAAAACAAAGAACGTGTTACCTCATTACTAGCCGATTTTGCCGTATCAGAAGATAAGCGCAACAACGACGTTCCATCCGAGCTGGCCAATTGTCGTGACGAGATTGAATATGCCTGCCGCAGCGGCGCCCTAGGCGACGTTATCCACGCGTTAGATAGCATCGATACCGATAGCGGATGGCTCAAAAAGTCGATTAAAACCTTACATCATGGCTCTCCTCTTTCGGCACTTTTGATATTTGAACAACTTCGCCGCCATCGTTATGTGACGCAAAAAGCCGCCTTCGAGGCAGACTTAGTGCTCGCGACGAACTGCGTGCGTTATCCCGAATTTGCAGAGGGCGTGCGAGCCCTGCTGATTGATAAAGACAGAAAGCCAAAATGGGCATTCAAGCACTTCAGCCACGTACCTGCCTCAGTCATGGAGTCGTTTTTCACTCCTCCTTGGGAGCAAAACCCATTAAGCACTCGCCTGTAGATCAGGCTGCATTGAGCGAACACACTTTTGATCCAACGACAAAAATAAATAAACGGAGCGCATATGACGACCATCGCCTTTATCGGATTAGGAAACATGGGTGGCCCAATGGCCGCAAATCTTATCAAAGCCGGATTTAGCGTTCGGGTCTTTGATCTTGTTGAGGCCAATGTTACACAGCTAGAACAACAAGGCGCTTATGCGGCAAAAAGTGCAGAAGAGGCAGCCCAAGGCGCAAACGCGCTGATAACAATGCTCCCAGCAGGAAAGCACGTAGCAGGACTGCTTAGCGGCCCAGACGGGCTGCTTGCCAAACTGCCCAAAAACACCTTGGTTATTGACAGCTCTACCATCGATGCAGAAACCAGCCGCGCCGTTCATGCTGAGGCTAAAAAATACGATTTGCTCTTTATCGACGCCCCTGTATCTGGCGGTGTCGCCGCAGCAACAGCAGGCACGCTCAGCTTTATGTGTGGCGGGAGTGCCGACGCATTTGAAGCCGCGAAAGCACCTCTCTCCGCCATGGGAGCAAACCTGTTTCATGCGGGTCCTGAAGGCGCAGGCCAAGTCGCAAAAATGTGCAACAACATGCTGTTGGCGATACATATGATCGGCACCAGCGAAGCCTTAAAGCTTGGCGAAAAGAATGGCGTCGATGCCTCTGTGCTTTCCGAGATTATGATGGCAAGCTCCGGAAAAAACTGGAGCCTAGAAAAGTACAACCCCTACCCTGGTGTGATGCCAGCTAGCCCTGCGTCGAATGATTACAAACCGGGGTTTATGGTGGATCTGATGACCAAGGACCTTGGATTGGCGATGGACAATGCTCAAAACCAGAATAGCGCCACGCCTCTGGGAGCACTCGCATACGAGCTCTACAAACAAAAGCAAGCCAACGGCGAAGGTGCGCGTGATTTTTCTAGCATCATTGAGCTTATTGACGCACTACCAAGATCAGACAAATAGGTGAAGATCATCCACGTGAAGCATAAACGCTCAGCTCAATGTGCATTGAAGCTTGCCAGGTTTAGGTCAGCACCCAGCACCGCACGCACAGCTCCCTCCACAGCACCCTTTACAGCAATCTGCGCAGCATTGCTCACAACGCTCATCGTAAACGTGTTTTTCATACCCGCGGCGCTGTCTGAGACCAACATTGTCGAGACCAACATTGTCGAGACCCATGCGATCGCGCTTTACGGTGAACCCAAATACCCAGATGGCTTTGAGCATTTTGACTGGGTAAAACCTGACGCGCCTAAGGGCGGGCAGCTGCGCCTAATGGGTTTTGGCACATTCGACTCAACCAACCCCTACACCCTTAAAGGCACGAGCCCGTTCAACACTCCGGGCATGTTCATGTACGGCTTTTCAGAGCTAAACGAAACACTCATGTTGGGCACCGGCAGCTATTCGCCATCGGCCGATGAAGCGCAAACAGCCTATGGCCTTTTGGCCGAGCGCTTGCGTTATACAGAAGACTTTAGCTGGGTTGAATACGACATCAGACAGAACGCTTTCTTTCATGATGGGCATCCCGTTGACGCAGACGACGTCGTGTTTTCATTTAATACCTTAATTGAAAAAGGTCATCCTCGCTTTCAGCAAAGCTTGCTCGATGTACACAGTGTCGAAAAACGCTCCTCACACACAGTGCGCTTCAATCTCAAAGATGGTGCCGGTAAACAAGCCGTGTTTCGCACTGGCGAAGTGCCCGTGCTACCACAGCATTTCTGGCAGGAAAAAGATTTCGAAAGCGCCTCAAGCGTCGTACCGCTTTTAAGTGGCCCCTATAAAATCGTTGAAGTGGATACCGGCTCACGCATTACCCTAGAGCGGGTGCCCACATTTTGGGGAAACGAACTCAACGTCTACAAAGGGCGCTATAACTTCGACACGATCAGCATGGATTTTTACCGAGATCAGGCCGTTGCGTTTGAGGCATTCAAATCGGACGAGTTTGATATTTTCTATGACTACACCGCCAAGAACTGGGCCGAGGGTTATGATTTTCCGGCCATCAATGCCGGCGATATCATCAAAGAACAAATCCCGCATAGTATTCCATCTGGAACACAGGGCTTTTTCTTTAATACCCGCAAAGCGCTATTCAAAGACAAGCGCGTTAGACAAGCTATCTCGGAGCTATTTGATTTTGAGTGGATTAATGCCAGCCTTTTCCATAAGGCCTACACACGCAACACTAGCTACTTCCCCAACTCCCAATACGCGCATCAAGGCAAACCTTCAGCAGAAGAACTCGCCCTGCTAGAGCCATTCAGAACGCAGTTACCACCCGAGTTGTTTTCCGGGCCATTTGAATTTTCACCTAGCAAGGGGGACGGCAATATCCGAAACAAAATGCGCAAAGCGATTAAGCTACTGCGCGATGCAGGCTGGGAACAAGATCAAGGCGTTCTAAGAAACAAGCAAACTGGGCAGGCCTTCAAGTTTGAGTTCATCTATCGACAGGCAGGGCTTGAGCGCGTAATCATGCCCTTTATCAAGAACATGCAACGCCTTGGCATTACAGCAAAACCACGTTTAGTGGAAAACGCCCAATACAAAGCGCGACTCGATCAATTCGACTTTGATGTCATGACCTTTGTGCTGTCTCAAGGGACGGCACCCAGTTACGAGCAACGCGATTATTTTCATAGCGAGTTGATTAATGTCGAAGGCGGCCAGAACTATGCGGGCATCCAAAATCCTGCGGTGGATGCGCTCATCGAAACCTTACTCAACAGCAAAACAGAACAACAAGTCGTGACCACAATGCGTGCGCTCGACCGAGTGTTGATGTTCGAGCATTACATCGTGCCGAATTGGCATATAGGCATCCACCGCGTTGCCCACTGGAATCGATTTTCTCGCGCCAAAGACGCCCTTCCCTACAAGCTAGGCACAGAGAACTGGTGGCTGAAAACGACGCAACAAAACTCGAAATACAACACCAAAGACAAGGCGAAAGACAACTAGATCGTCGTACTAGTAGAGCAAGATGCTCACGCCTCGTGTCTCAACAAAGAAACAGCCGCGGACTCATTGCTCAAGCTGTCGCGCCAAATCGCACATGTCACAAATAAGGAACCGCATAGCATGGTCCGTCCACCCATGCGATTCATGTTTAACAAGGCAACGACGCACCTTATGCGAAATCGATTATCCAAACGAAGAGGAAATTAAATTGGAAAACATACAAGTCATCACGACTTTTTTAGGTTGGTGTACTGTTGTAAATTTGGGCTTTTATTTACTTACCGCTTTCGCGTTAATGGGTTTTAGGGAGCCAATCAAAAAGATACATTCAAGCGTTTCTGCTGTTGCAGGTGAGAAGCTAGATGAGCTGTATTTTAACTATTTAGCCAGCTTCAAAATGGCGATTATCATCTTGAACATTGCACCTTATGCAGCTCTTAAACTTATGGCATGAGTGAGTTGGGCCTAACATGCAAACGCTACCAGGGGAGATTTTGGTGAAACCAAGGAAGATGAAACAGGAAATGCAGGCGAAGTTCAGTGCTGGGGTAACGCGCGCAGAGCTACTGAATGAATACAAGGGGCTTACACTTCCAGAAAAGCGCGTTGCAGCATGCGTTGCCTCACTGAAAGACGAAACGCTATGCCAGCTTTACAGTGGAAGAAACAACATATTAATTAGTCTGATGTTTGTGCAGGCGTTATTTGCTGCGTTTGCTGGCTATACCACTGGGCTCTCAATAGGAGGGCAGGCTCCATATTGGTTGGCAGGCATTGCGGCTTCTATCTCGTTCTTATTCATTATCGGCTTCTACAGGCACAGCTTAACGGCGTACTTGGCTTATATATTTCTTTCCATCAGTCAGTTGCCCAATACATTTCCTAGCGCAAACGACGAGCCGATTAAGCTTTTTATTATATGGTCTATCACGGTCGGCACTATCTTGTATGTATGGCATGTTAAATCAAAGCTGTATCCATACTTTGGGTTTTTCGGTGCTAAAAAAGAAAGTGGCCAATTCACCTTCGCCCGCTAAACATTTTTTATCGCGCTAGGCCCTAGGTGGGCCAGCTCATTTTGATGCCATACGTTGTTCGCCTTTTGGCCTTGCTCGTAGGACCATACACAAGCAACAGGCCATACTCACTTGGAGCGGCATTTTCCTAGAATGGTTTTCGTCAGATGCACTCAATAAATGCCGTTTCTGCGAAAAGCTGACCTAGACCATCGGTGTCTCTCTGTGTCTTATCAAGACTTTGCGCATAATCAATTTCCTCATCGGTCGGCTCGGGAAACTTTAATTGTTTGGTGCACTCTGTCGCGTTTCCTCCAACGATTTCGATATTCCGCTCGGTCTCGTGATTCATTGCGATGTAATACGTTGGATCAAAAACCCGCCATTCGAGGCGCGTACCCTCAACGGGTATTTTTTGGTCAATATCAAATTCCATATCTAGAACCAAAACCAATTGTCCATCGACCTTAGTCGTTGTCAGTTGATACTTCTCAGGCATGCCTAAATCGACCACGGCATCATGCGCTTTGAGCTCAGAGAAATAGGTATACGGTTTGAGGTTTTTTATCATTGCGGTGGCCGTTTCAGATAGGCCTAACAGCTCATCGCCAAACTCATTTAATAAGTCTGCGTGCATAATCATGGAGTAGTAGAAGTCAAACTCCCACCGTTGTTTTATACCAATCAAGCGTGCTTGGTCGTCCAAAACAAACGTTGAATTTAATTGAATCCAATTATGTGGATGCGCTTGCACGGTACTCACGCAAGCCCATAGAAAGCAGTAAAGCATGCACTTTTTTAACATATACTAAGCCGCCGAATTGACACACTCATCACACACGCAATTAATCTCAAGCTGAGGACTAACAAGCTGAAAGCCTTCGGACTCGACGCGTTTTCTTAAATCTTTTTCGGTAAATTTACCCAAACTAATTTCTTTTACGCGCTGGCATTCACCGCAAATCAAAAACTGCGAAACCTCATGGCGATGCTCGCAATTAATGTGGCAGCATGCCACATACTTATTTGCCAAATTGAGTTTATGAACCAAATGCTGTTCTTGAAGAAAGTCCAGGATTCGATAAACAGACATGGCCGGAATCACCTCGTCGTACTCGTTCTTGCACAGTTCAACAAGCTCATAGGCCGAGAGCGCCTTGTCTGAACCTAACAAACCCGATAAAACCAATTTACGTTTGGGCGTTAAACGCGCACCACTTTCTAGGCACTTTCTTTCTGCACCTTGAAGTGACTGTTGATCAAGATCGAGATCCATAACCGTTCCTTTACCTATATAATCAAACGTAAACTAGATGTGCTGCGCATTTGCTACCATATCATGCGCATTTCACAGGGTCTTCAAAACTTAAAAAGTCGGCTTTCATCCATCGCCACGAACTTCAGCGCATCAGTACCGGAGCAAACCACTTTTTCCTGCTCTTGCTTTCCTCGGCCTACGAAAGCAGACACGCCATGAGCGACTCCTCGATGGGCATATCCAACTCGTTGTAAATCACCTCAACGCGGCTTTCAAGGCAATCATCTAGGGCAAATTCACTGAACCCATCACTTGTTAAGTTAAAACCGACTACGCCCTCTTGCGTGATAAAAACGGCTTTCGCACGTTCAACTTTGTGGCCGCTCAAACGCTGCATAAAGTCATGCAACTTTGCTCGATCAAATACCTTGTCGGCAGAAAAGCGCCAGCCGAGGCTTTGATACCCCTCTCCGCGATTGCTCGCCTTCAGATAGCCGTTGTCGGGAATCTGTGGCTCTATGATTGTTTCGATTGGCTGCTCGACCAGAACGTGACCGTGCTTCTGATCTTGCGGATGATGCGGCTGCGAACTTGCCTTAAAAGCAGAGCGCCCCTCCAATAATGAAACATCAATGTTGCCAAAAGATGCAAACGCGACCTGTGCCGTATTTGCGTTATGCTGAGCGACATAGCGTATGAGGTTTTGAGTGGCATTCGGCGGATACACTTCCTGTTTATTGCCAATGACCACATCCGCCATCGCAATTTGCTGGTTAAACGTTTGATGCTCGGTATATCGTGGGTCATCGAGCTTTCTTGCATCCACCAATGTTATTGTCTTTTGAATAGAGAGAACCGGCTTGTAGACGTCGGAAGCCAGCACCTGCATCACTTCAAGGGGATGTCCTAAACCTGTCGGCTCTATTAACAAACGATCCGGTTTTGCCCGCGCCAACAGTTGGTTTAATGCAATTTGCATAGGCAAGCCGGCGGCACAACACATACAACCTCCGGGTACCTCTTTGATATAGATGCCCGACGCCTCGGTATGCTGACCGGTAAAAAGGCTGCCATCAACGCCAACCTCACCAAATTCATTGACCAAGACGGCCCACCGTTCGTGCGCTGGCTTGGTCTTCAACAAATGAATAATCGAGGATGTTTTTCCAACACCAAGAAAGCCGGTAATGACATTGGTTGGCACAGCTGAAATAGCGCCGCGCTGGGTATGCGTGCTTTGTTTCACGTTAGGTCTTCTCACAGGCCTGGGAGCTTTGAGCGCGAGAGAAAAACAGAGGTAGGATACGACTTGCCGCGCTAATGACAATAAACAAAAAGGCGCTTACACAGACGATGGTTGGGCCGGTTGGCGTATCGAACAAATACGATGCGCGCAATCCAGTAAGACTGGCTATTAGAGCCAAGAACGCAGCAACAACGGCCATCGCTTCAGGGGTCTTGCTAAAGGGCCTTGCCGTGGCTGCCGGCACAATGAGCATCGCCGTAATCAGCAACACACCGACTACTTTAATCGCGACCGCGACCACAATCGCCAAGGCAATGGTGAGAATAAGCTGTTCTTTTTTGGGGTCATAGCCACTCGCCAACGCCAGATCTGTATTGAGTGTCGAAAGCAACAACCCCGTCCAACGCCACGCAATCAAGGCCAGAACAACAGCCGCCCCACCCCAGATGACCAACAGGTCTGTTTTACCGACGGCAAGAATATCGCCAAACAAGTAAGACATAAGGTCAATCCGAACACCGGATAGGAAAGAGACCGCAACCAAGCCAATTGCAAGCGAGGAATGGGAAACGACGCCAAGCAAAGTGTCCATCGCAAAGCCCTTGCCGTTGAGTGACGAGACCGTCATCGCCATAACAAAACAAACGCTCAATACACTCACAAACAATGGCGCAGAGAAGGTTAAAGATAATGCGATGCCGAGAACAGCCGCATGTGCCGTGGCATCACCAAAGTAGGCCATTCTTCGCCAAATGACGAAACAACCAAGCGGCGCTGCAGCCAGCGCGACTCCGACACTAGCGAGCGTCGCTCTAACTAGAAAGTCAACAAACATTTCCTGATTCCTTTTGCAGCATGCTCGCATTCGCGTGCTGGTGATCGTGATCATGATCGTGGCTATGGTGATTCTGATGCAAGTACAGGGCAGCCTCGTCTTTGTCTAAGCCGAACAGCGCTCGATATTCGGGCGACATACCAACAACTTCGGGCTTGCCTTCGCAGCAAATGTGGCCATTCACACAGATAACCCGGTCGGTCTGTCGCATCACAACGTGCAGCTCATGGCTGATCATCACGATGCCGCATCCTAGCTTCTGTCGAACGAGATTAATCTGTCGATAAAAGTCTGCCGCGCCACGATGATCTAAGCCTTGTGTCGCTTCATCCAGTAACAATAAATTTGGTGCGCCGAGTAACGCCCTTGCGAGTAATACGCGCTGAAACTGCCCTCCAGACAAATCCATCACCTGTTGTTTATCCAGGTTTGGAACACCTGCATGCTCTAATGCCTCTGCCACAGCGTCTGGGCTATGACCGCCCGGTAAATTCATAAAGCGCTTAACAGTCATTGGGAGCGTCTCGTCCACGTAGAGCTTTTGTGGCACATAACCGAGTTTAAGATCTGGAGACCTTTGGAGAGTACCCGAGGTGGGTTTGATCGCTCCGATCAGCGCTTTGAAGAGCGTTGTTTTTCCAGAGCCATTCGGACCAATCACCGTCACAATCTCACCCGCCGCAACCGACATTGTTATATCGTGCAGAACGCGGCGCTTGCCATAATTCACAGACAGTGAAGTGCATTCAATGAGTTTTTTCGTCAATGAGAACTCCCGATTTCGGCCGCCCTATCCGAGCAACTCTCTTTAAAACACATTTGGTATTGTGTCGAATGAAATAGTGAAGTTATGATATAACATAACATTTTGAGCATCCAGCTGTTTGTAAGCTCATTTCTTGTTGAAGCACTTTTTACTGCTTAACGCACCTACTACGGAGAATGTAATGCGAAAAAGCCTTCTTAGCCTCGGCCTAATTGGTCTGGGTTTGCCATTAAAGACGCTCGCTGAAACACCAAATGTTGCAGTGGACATCGCACCGCTTCATTCCCTTGTAAGCCAAGTGATGGATGGAGTTGCTACACCAGAATTAATTATCACGTCGGGCGCTTCTCCACATCACTATTCTTTGCGTCCTTCTCAAGCGAGGGCTTTGTCAGAATCAGATATTGTATTTTGGATGGGTGAAGAACTAACCCCCTGGCTAGAGAAAGCGATCGATAACGTGGCAAGTTCCTCTAAAAAAGTAGGCATGTTGGATTTAGCAGTAACGACGACTTACCCTTTCCGTGAAGGCACGACCTTTGAAGAGCATGCTCACCACGACAGCGAAGAGAGCGAACACGGACACCACGACGAACCGCATGCGGATGATCATGCCGAGCATTCGAAAACAAACGAGGAACATGAAGCGCACCATGGCGGCTTGATCGATCGCTTTCTCTCGCTGTTCAGCTCAGGACACCATGACCATGAAGACGATCACCACGATGAACACGAAGACGAACATGATGAAGAACACGCAGACCATGAGGCGCACCTTCACGATGGGGTCGATCCTCACGCGTGGTTAGACCCGGAAAACGCAAAACAATGGGTAACGGAGATCTCCCGCGTACTGTCTGAGCAAGACCCAGAGAATGCAACAACGTATCAAGCGAATGCGAGCACCGCGATCGTGGCGCTTGACCAGCTGATTGAACAAACACAAGCAGAAGTCAGCAAGCTTGGAGATCTTCGATTTGTGGTGTTTCATGACGCGTATCAATACTTTGAGAGGCGTTTTGATATTGCAGCGGCAGGCTCTATTTCACTGGGCGACGCGGAAGACCCAAGCCCTGCGCGGATAACCGAAATTCGAAATACGGTTCAAACGCTAGGCGTTACCTGTGTGTTCGCCGAGCCGCAGTTTAATGAAGGTTTGGTGAAAAACATCTTCGCAGATTCCGCCGTCACACGAATTGGTGTTATGGATCCTTTAGGCGCAGACATTGCGACGGGTAAAGCACACTATTCTGGCCTGATTCTCGGTATGAGCGCCAGTTTAGCGGATTGCATAAAATAGCGGCAGCAGCCCTAGGTGGATCAGCCATCTAGGGCTCTCTCTGCGCGGGGATCGACGAACAAACCTCTATCGAAGTGAGGTATGCTGGCTTATCAACACCTCAACACTTGGAAACAACAGCGTATTCGTTCAGCTCTCAGATAACACAAGATGATTCAAGGGTTTGCATTGGCAAGCCAACGTGTACCCTGCCGATTTTTCGTCAGAGGTAATGCCGGGTACAGAGTTGGGTATCGACACTGCCTCGCCCTCTTCGATTTTCAGCTTACACGAACCACAGGTACCGGAAGAACATGCATGTGGCAACTGGATCCGAGCCGCTTTGGCAACCTCGAGTACAGTCTGATTCGATGCCACAGATAAGGAATGTGTCTGCCCATCCGCAAGCGCCACATCAACTTTATGCAACGGCCCCTTCGCCTCGGTAAGCGATGACACAAACTGCTCGATATGTATCTGCTCTCGCGCGATATTCCGCTCGGCTAACACGTCAAGCGCAAGGTCCTTCAAGCCCGCCGGCCCGCAAATATAGAACGCTGTTCGCTTGGTCTGTGCGCTGGATGAATCCGCACCCCTTGAAGGCAACAACTCAGCCAGAGTCGCCTTGTTTAGTCGGCCTTGTATATCCAAAGGATCATGCAGCTCTTGATGAATAACGTAACGAATCGTCAGGCGTTCAGGATGTTGTTCTTTGAGGTGTTCTAATTGATCAAAAAACATAATGCTGTCGCGACTGCGACATGCATAAATGAGCGTCACGGACACATTCGGATGCTCAGCGAGCGCCGTTTCCGCAATCGAGAGTATTGGCGTAATACCGCTACCACCTGCGATTAACACTAAGCCGTCGTGCTCGTTTGGCTCAGCGGCGGGGTAAACAAAGTCCCCAAAAGGCCCTTGCACAACGAGCTCATCGCCTACCTTCAGATCGTCGTTCAGAAAGCCCGAGACCAAGCCCTGCGCGGTTCGTCTAACGCCGATTTTCAAGCTATCTGATCCTGGCTTGGCACATAGGGAATAGCAGCGCGTTTGTTGCTCGCCATTGAGCCATTTACTCACTGTGATGTATTGGCCCGCTTGATATTGAAGACGTTCACCCTGCGGCAATTTAAACTCTATACAAGCAGAATCGAAGGTTAACGCCCTTACCTTCGCGACTTCGAGCACCATGTTGATCGACTTGCCATCGTCCAACAAACTCCGCGTATTTGGTGACGTCATAAAGCCTGGTCTCGTTCCTCCACGCAGATCTTCAATCGGAGCTCCGAGCACCTCCAAATCAGGCAAAATCCGTGTATACACCTCTTTATATTTATACCAAGGCAGCCGAGGATACATGTGGTGGATCAGATGATAGTTTTGACCAAGCAATAGCACGTTTAAAAGCGTGCCAGGATAGATACGCGTGTCGTGATAACGGCTACGCGATTTGTGCGGGTGATGCGGTATGTAGTCAAAAAACAACGCGAGTGCGAGCACCGCAATTATGTTTGGAATGATCACAAAGGCGACGATTTCAAAACCATAGCCAAGCGCCGTCAGAATGAGCAAGCCAGATACTACGGCAGTGAAGTAACACGCTGTACTTTTGTAAGTACTTCTAATTGCGCGCACTCCACGTAACTTGGTAAACGCCAGCACGTGGTATTGAATTGGAATATAGAGACTGTTCAGCGCAACCGTGAACCATGAATGCGCAAATGTGTAGTGGTCTGGGTCGCGATCTGGGTCATTGGTAAACGAGTGATGGCGGTCGTGGATTTTTTGAAAAAAACGATACGGCACCAACAACAAAGGTACGGCAAACGCCCAACCTAACATGGATTCAATGGGTTTGAGCCGAGCATTCGATTTCACAATACTCCCGTGGCCTGCATCATGAACGACAGTAAAACTCGCATAGGCCAAGTATGCGCAAATCAGGGTGGCTGCCGCGTAAGGGAGATCACCTGCTAGGGCACTGCTAATCGTCCAGTAATAGCCCAGCACAATGCCTAATGCTAACAGCAGTGTTCCCCACGCAACATCGGGAACCGACTCTTGCCACTTGGATTCAAACGCAACCGGTTTGGCTTCGCTCATCATTTGCATCTCGTCACCTCGTCATTCTATGCGTTCAATATATACTCAGAGACGGTTTAGCCGCATTTCCTTTAATGACATTATTATTAACATTAACCGCCAATTCGGTTTAAGATTAACCAATGACATCACCAAACCAATCCCACATTGCTTACCTGTTAATCGTTTAAAGCCTTCAATTTACAACGGTTGAACGCCTACTGGAGCATACAAAGCTGACGATTGAGTCTTTATCCACGACCGAGATGATTAGCCTCTCGGATGCAATCCAAATCGTCCATAACGTCAATAAGTACAGCTATACACCAATCTGGCCAGCCATCTATGGAAAGCATTTAGGCGTGGCAACACATGGGCCAATTGGCTATGCCGCAGTCAGTGCGCCTACCGTCGGTCGAGCGTTATCGACCTTTATCGAATGGTTCCAAATACGTTCTGCGTCTTATGTCAGTAAAATTATTGAAAGCGAAGAAAACTTTGAGATCGTGGTGTTCGATACAAGTGGCGATGATGCCTACAAACAGTTTTTTTTCGAATCGCTGATGCGCGCTTTTGAAGTGCTGATTAGCCTGCTTGCGGTTGAATCAAAGTGCCAAACAACATTGCATTTCGAAACGAACGCCGAGCATCGGAGGGAGCTCATGAAAAACGAGTATGCGTCAAAACTCGTTTTTGCATCTGATACAAACAAATTGGTCGTGCCTAAAGCGATGTGGTTTCAAGCCTCGCCGCTAAGCGATCACGATTCGCACGAGCTTAATTTACGAAAGTGCCAACAGCTCATGGAGCAAATGGAATACAAGAATCGCTGCGACATCGCAGTGAGACACTTGCTCCGACGACATATTGAGGAGCGCATACTGCGCCAAGGTGACTCAGAGTTGCTCCCCTCCCTAAAACAGACGAGCGAAGCCTTACATTATTCGGAACGAACACTCATTAGAAAGCTACAGCAACTAGAAACCTCTTACAAAGAGATACTCGAGGCCGAGAGACGATCATTTGCCGACAAGCTTTTAAGAGATGCGAGATACACCATTTTTGAAATCGCAGATATTCTAGGGTACAAAGAGTCCGCCAGTTTTTGCCGTGCGTTTAAAAACTGGTTTGGGCAGAGCCCTTCAGCCTATCGCCGTAGCCCTCGGGCATAACCCCCCTTCGGTTCACTGAGAAAATCGCTTATCAACATCGACTATGATGTCGATGACAACAGCATCTCAATGTGTGGAATGCCGTCTTCGTCATATTCGTCCGAGACCTGCTCATATCCAAACTGACTATAAAAGCGCTTCAGATGAGCCTGAGCAGAGATGCGATTGCCCATGCCTGGGTATAATTTTTGTGCATCCTCCAGCACATGCTCCATGAGTAGAACGCCAAGACCCGTCGCTCTAGCATGACGCGCAACAACGACTCTGCCAACCGCGGGCTCTGCAAATTTAAGCCCGGGCGGCACTAGGCGCGCATAAGCGAGAATGGCGCCACTTTGATCACGACAAAAAACGTGTAATGCATCGTCATCTTTGGTATCGATATCCGGATAAATGCAGTCCTGCTCGATCACAAACACATCCTGACGCAGCATCAAAATTCGATGCATCTCGTGCGCGCTCATCTCTGTAAAAGGCTTACTAAACCAAGTAATCGCGTTTTTATTCATCAAATCGTCTTTTAATTGTTTACCCGCATGAAGATTGTGGAATAATACATCTCTAAAGGCGTGCACTAAACGATAATCATAACTTTGAGCCACGTTGTACATCATGAAGTTAAAAGCATTTCTCAAAAAAACACTCGTTTCATCCGAATTGGATCAGAAACTCGATCGCATCAAAAATCCTGTTGGGTCTCTAGGTTACGATCCTTGGGGCCTCAACACAGATACCAACAAAATTATGTTCTCCCTATTTTCGACCATTTACGACAAGTACTTTCGTGTCGAAACACATGGCATCGAACATATTCCTAGTAGTGGTCCGGTGTTGATCGTGGCGAACCATAGTGGACAGTTGCCTATCGATGGAACGCTCATTGGCTATGCTGTGGCAAACCGGGAGCATGCTCCGCGCTATCCACGAGCAATGATAGAGCGATTTTTTCCTACTGTTCCTTATGTTGGCAATGTACTCAATCAGTTAGGCGCAGTGCTTGGAGACCCAACCAACTGTGCCAAAATGCTAGATAATGGCGAGGCCGTTATCGTCTTTCCGGAAGGTATTAGAGGCTCTGGTAAACCCTATAGCAAACGTTATGAATTGCAGCGATTTGGCAATGGCTTTGTACGACTCGCCATGGAGCACAATACGCCTATCGTGCCCGTTGGTGTGGTTGGCTGCGAAGAAACGATTCCCGCTATTGCGAACATAAAACCACTCGCAAAAATGCTTGGCATTCCTTACGTGCCGGTTGCCCTGCCCGTTATTTTTCCAGCCAAGGTACACCTCAACTTTGGTAA
>NZ_LWFT01000894.1:0-9462 GCF_001635105.1 Oleiphilus sp. HI0079 | reverse complement strand
AGTTCTGTGTTGGTGAACTCGGTGGTTTTTATCTCGATATCATCAAGGATCGTCAGTACACAACGCAAGCCGAGAGCCTAGCTCGCCGTTCTTGTCAGACAGCGATGTACCACATTCTAGAAGCGATGACGCGTTGGATGGCGCCAATACTTAGCTTTACCGCAGACGAGATCTGGGCGTTCATGCCTCAGCCGGCGAAAGGAGAGCGAGAAGATAGCGTTTTCTTGGCAACATGGTATGACGATCTTGCCGTACTCAGTGATGATGAGACTCAGGGTCGTGAATTCTGGCAAGCCGTGATGACAGTAAAAGAGGCGGTCAATAAGCGGATTGAAGAGGAGCGGAACGCTGGCAATGTGAAGGGCGGTTTGACGACACAAGTCGAGCTGTTCTGTGAAGGTTCGCTTGCCGAAACCTTGTCCTCGCTTGGCGAAGAATTGCGTTTTGTTTTAATTACGTCGAGTGCAAGTATCAAGGGCTTGAGTGATGATGCTCACACTGAAGCGAAACCGAGCGATATGGACGGCTTGCTGGTGAAGGTTAGCCCGTCTGACGATGCAAAGTGCGATCGCTGCTGGCATCATCGCCCTGAAGTCGGCACGATTGATGCCCACAAAGACTTGTGTCAGCGTTGTGTCGATAACATTGATGGAGAAGGCGAGAGAAGAAGCTTCGCATAGCTTCTTCTTAAGCGCGAGTACCCACAAATAGAGAATACGCATGCTTAAGTATTTATGGTTGTCGCTTGTTGTGATTGTGTTGGACTTGTACACAAAGTACCTTGCCAGCTCACAGCTTGATTACGCGATCCCTGTTCCAATTATGCCGCATTTTAACTTAACGCTACTCCATAATACGGGAGCAGCGTTCAGCTTTCTGGCTTCAGAGTCAGGTTGGCAGCGCTGGTTTTTCATTGTTTTAGCCGCCGGTGTCAGCATCGCGCTAGTACGATGGGTCTATACACTTAAAAATGATCGTTGGTTGGCTGTTGCGCTTTGCCTTGTTCTGGGCGGTGCGCTTGGTAATTTGTACGACCGAGTCGTCCTTGGATATGTTGTCGACTTTTTGCATTTTTACTGGGGTGATTATCACTTTCCCGCCTTTAATCTCGCAGATAGCGCAATATCCGTTGGTGCGGCCATGCTGGTTCTGGATATATTTCGAAATACGGACTCAGATGACGTAACGCCAAAACGGGACAAAGATCGCGCCGAATCGCGTGCGATCTAACAAGGTTGAGTAGAGTGTTTTTATTAAGCCCTGTGGGCTGATTACGGTAGGATGTCGCTTTGAGTTTAAAAGTTGCTGAAGATACGCGTGTTACGTTGCATTTTTCATTGAGTCTGCAAGACGGCTCTGTTGTTGATTCTAACTTTGAGGGCGCTCCCGCGTCTTTTGAGTACGGGGATGGCCAGTTGCCTGATGGCTTTTTAGCTTGTCTTGATGGACTTTCAGCGGGTGAGGAAGGTGCTTGGTTAGTGACTCCAGAAAAAGCCTTTGGCATGCCTAATCCAAACAACGTACAAACGTTCAAACGTTCTGATTTTGCGAGTGACATGCAACTAGAGAAAGGTTTGGTCATCTCCTTTGCGGATGCGAGTCAATCTGAACTGCCGGGTGTCGTCAAGCAGTTCGATGATGAAGAAGTCGTGATTGATTTTAACCATCCCTTGGCCGGTGAAACACTTACCTTCAAGGTGAAGGTCGTTGCGATAGACGCAATCAATGATGGGGCAACGCAGCACTAGTTATGAAAATTCAACTTGCTAACCCGCGTGGCTTTTGTGCCGGTGTTGACCGCGCTATAGAAATTGTAAACCGTGCTCTGGAAGTATTTGGCGCTCCGGTGTTTGTGCGTCACGAAGTTGTCCATAACCGTTTTGTGGTAGACGACCTGAAAAATCGTGGTGCGGTGTTCGTTGATGAATTAGATGAGGTTCCAGATGATGCGCTAGTTATCTTTAGCGCGCATGGTGTTTCGAAGGCGGTTCAAAACGAGGCGAAAGGCCGCGGTTTGAAAGTCTTTGATGCTACTTGTCCTCTTGTGACGAAAGTGCATCTAGAAGTGAGTAAGTTCTCAAAAGACGGTATGGAGTGTGTACTAATTGGTCACGAAGGCCACCCAGAAGTAGAAGGTACTATGGGGCAGTACGACGACACTAATGGTGGCACAATTTATTTAGTCGAAGATGTTGCTGATGTTGCCACCCTATCGGTCAACAACCCTGCGCAGCTTGCTTATGTTACCCAAACCACACTTTCAGTAGACGATACGTCGAAGGTGATTGATGCTTTGCGCGAGAAGTTCCCAGAGATTCAGGGCCCGCGCAAGGATGACATTTGCTATGCAACGCAAAATCGTCAAGACGCGGTTAAAGGTATGGCGCAAGCCGCAGAGTTGATGCTTGTGGTTGGTTCCCCTAACAGCTCTAACTCGAACCGTTTACGCGAGTTGTCTGAACGCATGGGCACCAAAGCCTATTTAATTGATGATCAGTCACAAATTGAAGCCGCTTGGTTAGATGGTGTTGATACGGTTGCGGTTACCGCCGGTGCCTCGGCTCCTGAGGTGCTAGTGCAAGCGGTGATCACGCGCTTGAAAGAGCTTGGTGCGTCTTCTAGCGAAGAAGTATCTGGTCGCGAGGAGAATATCGTCTTCTCAATGCCCAAAGAGTTACGTATTCCTGCTCAGAATATTTAATTCCCTTTAAGTGTAAAGTGCGAGAGTGAGGTCGGACGGTCTCACTCGCGATCACTTTGCTGGTTCATCCTTGCCTCAATTTCTATTTCTAGCCTATCTCCCTGTTTTTCAAGATCTTTTCTTACAAATTTAAAAACATTGTCTAAGCTCAAGTAAGGGCTCGAAATTTATGTGCGTTTTGTCGCAATTTGCTTGCTGACTAACCACTTATCCAAGGATAAGACCGTTAGTCGCAGAGCATTCAGTGATTTTCAGCCAACGAATTAGAGTGTATGTATGAAAAACCTATCAGGCTGCATTATGAATCAAGCAAGAGAAAAGCAATCTGGCTTCACCATTCTGGAGTTAGTAATAACCGTTTTAATCGTGGGTATTGTTGCTGCGATCGCGGTACCTAGTTTCTCTAATTCAATTGCGCGAAATCAAATCAGTTCAACGGCCAATAATTTGGTGGGCGCTTTTAACATGGCTCGAACAGAAGCGGCGCAACGTGGCGGCAACGTTCATATTGGCTCCGCATCTGGAACATCCGATTGGAGCTCGGGCTATCAAATATTTGTTGATGGTGATGGTGATGGTGCTTATGACGCAGGTGAGGAGCTTCGTGTTTATGAAGCGATATCAGGCGGCCTTAGCCTCAATGAAGATGGAGGAGAGGATACAATCAACTTCAATGCTATGGGGTTTTCATCGGATGTCGTTACCTTTTCTTTATGCTCTAGCGTTGCGGCGCTTCGTGACCGTCAGATTGATGTGACGCTTTCTGGCAGGGTGAATATTACCCAAATTGATTGCCCTTAATAATCGTAAGTCGTGAGATGTTAGCTATGAGAACGGATCTAGTGATAAAGAAAAAGCAAAACGGCATCACTATTATTGAGGTTTTGGTTGCAATGTTAGTGTTGTCTGTTGGTCTATTGGGTATGGCGAGTTTGCAGGTGCGTGCGGTTAGTGACACCACCAACTCAAGTTTTCGCAGTATTGCGATTTATTATGCGAATGACATGGCTGATCGTATGCGTGCAAATCGAACAGCCCTGTCTACAGGTGCGTACAATGTCCATACCGGCGGTTCTGACAAAACGGCTACTTGTTTGGCCGTTGGCGGCTGCTCGTCGGCTGATATGGCCGCGCATGACAAATGGGAATGGCAGGACAATATCTCTGATGCATTGCCTGCGGGCAGAGGTGAGATTTCTCAAGCTGCTGGCATTTATACAATCTCTGTCTTTTGGTCCGACCGTGTAGAGCAAGAAAACGCGGATGGTGACAGAATCGGTACAGATGAAACGTCTGTGAATTTTGTTTTTCAGCCTTAAGGTGTTTTTATGAAACGTTTTACTATTACTAAAACTCCAACAGGCTTCTCACTGGTAGAGTTGATGGTAGCTTTGGCTTTGAGCTCTGTATTGTTGGTAGGCCTGTTTCAAATTTTTAATTCGAACCGTCAGGCATTTAGCATGCAGGATGGTATGGCTCGGGTTCAGGAAAGTGGCCGAATTAGCATGGAGTTCCTTGCTCGTAGCGTTCGAAAGGCTGGCTATATGGGCTGCGCAGGAGGGATCGGTAATTTTTCAAGCATTGTCAAAGCGAGTGCATACAACGATGGCGAGTTTGAAGCCGCTCTTAACTCTTTTGATGGCAACAGTGGCCTTATTGGTTATGAGAATGTCACGGATACAACCGGTACCCCATTAGGTGATGCAGGTATTGTTATCGGAACGGCAGAAGCGCAAATGATTAGTGGAACAGATGCGCTTTCCATGCAGGGTGTGCGCCCGTGTTCGGGCGGCAAGGTTGTAGGGGGTGGAACTGGGTCTGCGCAGCTATTTGTTGAAAATGCCGCAAGGTGTGGTTTGTCTCAAAACGATATCGTTATTGTTGCAAACTGTGATTCGGCAGAAGCGTTCGGGATATCTAATAGTCCAAACACCGATCCTGACAACGATGTAAATAACATCGCGCATGGTGGTAACGTCAATATCAACCCACCATTTTTAAGCGGTACGTATGTTGATGACTCATATATTTACAAGCCTGATTTTACTTTTTTCTATATTGGTAATGGTGCTAGCGGAGAACCAGCGCTGTACATGAAGAGCCTTCGTTACAACGCTATAAATACCGACTTTGGATCATTTGAAGTTGCTGAGGGGGTAGAAGATATGCAGCTGCTCTTCGGCGAGGATACTAACGGAAACCAAGCTGTTAACCGATACGTGACTGCGGATCTTGTAACGGACTGGAATTCGGTTTTGGCTGTTCGTTCATGTTTGGAAATTCGCTCTCAAGATAGAGCTGTTTCTGACGCGCAAACATACAAAGATTGTGCTGGTAATGATGTTACTGCTGCCGATGTGCGTTTCCGTAAAGCTTATCAAACGACCGTTGCGATTCGTAATCGAGTGAATTAGGAGAGTATCGTGAATAGAAACAAACAGCAGGGTGCTGCGCTTTTCGTCTCGTTAATCTTTTTGTTGATATTGACGGTTCTTGGTGTTGCATCAATGAACGACACCATTATGCAAGGAAAGATGGCTGCAGCGATCCAAGACGGAAATGTTGCCCTGCAAGGTGCTGAAACGGCTATTCGAGACGCAGAAACATTTCTTAATAATATTACCTCAACCGGCGGTTTTGATAATAGCAGTTGTTTGTATCAGGAGGGGGATGGCCCCGATCCTTTTGATGCGACAATCTGGGCATCTGCGGCGGGAGAGGATACATGCGAAGCGAGCGCGCTCGCAGGCCAGACGAATGCAGCACGCTACTTCATAGAGCAATCAGGTGGTGTTACGGATACCTCTACGGCAACGAGCGTGAGCTTACCAACGTATTCGCATGAAGCCGGCTCGGGAACGATTCGCGCGTTCCGTATTGTTGCCAGAGCAACGGGCGGCACGACAAGATCACAACGATTTATTGAAAGTTTTTACGCGCTTCGCTTCTAAGCGTAGCCGTCAAAAAAGACCCTGAACTTATTTCAGGAGGAGTAAGAAAATGAACAGTATCCAACGAAAACTGACATGGTGTATGTTTGTCGCCTACATGAGTGCTCCTGCGGTCGTGCATTCTACCCCGTGGAATTACTCAGACTCTCCGCTTTGGCTTGGTACTTCGGTTCAGCATAATCTCATGTTTGCCATTGACGACTCTGGAAGCATGGACTTTGAAGTGTTGTTTGCGAATAACGATGGAGCTATTTATCTTAACGATAATGGCTTCTTCGCAGATAGTTCAGGTGCTCTATACGAAAGCGGTGACAAATATACTTATCTGTTCCCTAATGGCTATAGTGGTAGTTATAACGGTGAACGTAAGAACAATAACCACTATGCTATTCCTCCTGTTCCTGCTTACGCCTTTGCTCGATCGCCTTCGTTCAATTCTGCGTATTATGATCCTTCGGTCACTTACAATCCTTGGCCGAATTTTGATGAGTACTCATCAGACCCTACCAAAGATACTTTCCTTGATGCCGATGTTGATAACACCGCGTTTGAGCCAATTTCGGATTTAAATAGCGTAGGTACTTTGGCACTGTTTGCAGACCATGACACAGCGAGCAATACGGACGACCAATGGGCCTTCGATATTCAAGATGACGCCATGGTATGCGATGAAAACGGGAATACCTGTTCTACAGGGCAGCGTGACGATACTTATTATCCTGCGACATACTACTTAAAAGATACTGAAGGAAGTTATTGGTACCATCCAGATGGTGATGAAGTTTCTACTGCAAATACATTAGTGATAGAGGCAGAGTCAGCGTTTCCATCTAATCTTCAAGGCAATATGCTGGAGACAACAGCTTTGATCTTGGGCGCTGTTGAACCGCAAAAAAACGATCTAGCAAGTTTTGCCAATGCCGCAGCGACCTCCGAAGGTCGTTTTATTGGCACTTTAGAAGCGGGCGGTGCAAGTAGTACAGGTAGTGCTCCTCCTGCGTCCGTTAGTTCTGCAACCTATACCTTTACAACGCCTTCTGACTCTGGTGATTATAAGATTTGGTTTAGAGCGCTTGGCCCAGATGGCAGCGGTGATTCTTTGTGGGTTAAATTGCATGGAAAGACGAGTGCTGACATAACGCCTGCGAATGGCAATAATGATTGGGATGCGACCGAGACTGATGTAAATAAAATGTTTGCGGGTATTAGCTCAGATAATACATGGGGCTGGGCTGAGTGGGCGGAAGTCAATCTCACAGGGAATACGTCTTATACACTCGAAGTGCGCTACCGCGAGGGTGGTACTTTGCTTGATCAAATCGTCGTCACCAGTGCGGCGATGGCTCCATCGGGAATCTTATCCCAAGCCCTTATTCCTGCAGCCGCGACCAAAGAACAATTTTTATGTTCATCGCCTAACCCTTTGCATTATCAACTCTTTGCTCGATTCCCTGGCCGGTTTTCTGTTGATGAAGCAAAAACACAAAGCATCGATGGTCTCGCATACGACGGCTCTTGTTTAACGAAATATGAGATTGCAAATGGCTGGGTTGATGATCCAGACGACGGTGCTCCTAATGGTGTTTCTGGCGAGCTTAAAAATGTGGAAGGTCGTATTGAGCGAACCACTGCGGAAGAAAAACAGAATTTCGCAAATTGGTTTAAGTATTATCGTAAGCGCCACCAAGCGATGCGTGGAGGCTTGGCATCGGCGATGCAAGGCGTGAACGGTATTCAAACTGGTTTATTTTGGATTAATAACCGCCGATCTGTTGAAGCTGGCGACATGTTTGACATGGACACAACTACAGGAGTTAAAGACTTCTTAAGTGACCATCTAGAATATGTGAGTGGTGGTGGTACGCCGCTGCGTAGTGCGTTGAAGCATGCACTGACTGAGTACCAAAGTGCTAGTGGCCCGATAGGTAGCGAATGTCAGAAAAACTATACCTTGTTATTTACCGATGGATATAACTCCGAGAAATCCGTTGATGGTATTGGCAATGAAGACGGAAGCGCGGGTGCACCTTATCAAGATAGTTATGATGATACGCTCGGTGATATCGCCTATAAGGGCTACAGCGAACAACTAAGAACAGATTTGCCAGCGGGCAACGTGAAGGTCGCTGGAGCATGTGGAGACGGCACGGCCGAGGCTTGGGAAGATTGTAATACCAATCTACACATGAATACCTATACAGTGGGATTAGGGGCTAAAGGTACTATTTTTGGTGTTACGCACAATGACATGGAAGACGCGCACACGACGCCACCCACATGGCCTAATGTAAACAATTCTCGCGATGCGCGTCAGATCGACGATTTGTACCATGCCGCAGTGAATGGCCGTGGAGGTATGTATAGCGCGGCAACACCTGATCAGCTAAAAACTGCGCTGGGTGCAGCTCTGTCTGACATTATCGCGACCATAGGTAGCGGTTCTGGGGTCACATTCAACGCTTCTTCGTTGCAATCTACCGAAGGCACAGCGATTTTTACCTCCATCTTTAATGCGGCCGACTGGACTGGTGATGTTGGCGGCTTGTTGCTTGATCCAACCTCTGGAGCGGTCGGCGATCCTATTTGGGAGGATAGTAATGGCGATCCGACTGCAGCGGCGTATTTGTTGAATTCTCGAGATCTCGAGGATAAACCACGTACCATCCTCACGTGGGGTAAAGATGCTGACGGTAATCCTGAAGGAGCGCCATTTCAGTGGGATAGCTTACAGGACCATCAAAAGCTTGATCTGAAGACAAACCCAGATGGTAGTGTTCGTGATGCGACGTATCCTTTTGTTTCGGGTGACCCTGATTATAACAGTGATGACGCTACGAACTTTGATGCCGATGCCGATGGTAAAGCACGGTTAAATTTCCTGCGAGGTGATATTCAAGCAGACATGACGTTAGATACTTACGTGTCTGGTGCGAAGGCCAGTTATGATTTGCGAGATCGCTTGGACCCGGCCACCGGTTTGCCCAAGCGTTTAGCCGATATTGTGCACTCTGCGCCGGTTTATGTTGGTTCGCCAGCGTCAATCTGGCCAGATGATGGCTATTTTGGCGGCGCTGCGGATGATGGCTCGCAACGCTATAGTGCTTTTAAAACCGCTAAAAAGGACCGTACGCCTGCCATTTATCTTGGCGCCAATGGCGGTATGCTGCATGGTTTTAATGCCTCGGTTTCTGATTCTAACGGGGGGCAAGAGTTATTAGCTTATGTACCTAATGCGGTTTATTCGTCTTCTGCGGGTGAGGGCCTTCATTATTTGACGGACCCAAATTATTCGCACAAATACTATGTTGATTTAAGCCCGGTGGCGCAGGATGTTTATACCACGGTTGATGGTTCTAATGACATGGCGTGGAGAACAATGCTCGTTGGTGGATTGAGAGGTGGTGGTCGAGGGCTGTTTGCGCTTGATGTCACCGACCCTGTGGATTTTTCAGAAGATCCTGCCAAAGCGGCGAACACGGTTATGTGGGAATTTACCTCACAAAACGACGGCGACATGGGTTACCAATTGTCGCCGCCTATGGTCGCTATGATGAATAACGAAAAGTGGGCGGTCATCTTTGGCAACGGTCACTCCTCAGATTCTGGCTATGCAAAGCTGTTCATTTTGTTTGTGGAGGAAGGACTTGATGGAACTTGGACGCTTGGTAGCGACTATCTGAAAATTGACACTGGGGCGGGGGATTCTGTTAACAAGAATGGGCTCTCAGGCGTTACTTTGGCAGACATCGATGGCGATTATGTAGTAGATAGAATCTACGGCGGTGACTTGTACGGAAACATGTGGGCGTT
>NZ_LWFT01000893.1:0-739 GCF_001635105.1 Oleiphilus sp. HI0079 | reverse complement strand
CTCGTTCAATTAAGCTATTTAAAAAGCGCTCGGCTTGTTCGGCGGTAATGCCTGTCATGGCGATACCTAGGTCGCCGTCATTGAGCCTCGCGTAAACGAAGCGTGAGAGTGCATTGTTGAATAGTTCGCGTAGCTCGTTCACGACTAGGTCCGCCGTTTCAATTCCGAAGCGATCTTGCAGCTCATCTAATTGATCTATCGACATGATGGCGATAAATGCTTCGCGGCCTTGCTTGTCGGCTTGCTTGAGGAGAGCCCCTGCTTGCTCATTGAATGCGCGCTTATTTGGTAGGCCACTTGAGTAGTCATGCATGGCCATATGGTGCATGGTTTTGGAGAACTCCATGTTCTCGATGTTGTGCATGACTCGGCAATGAAACTCTTCATGGCTGAACGGCTTTTTCAAAAAGTCGTTCGCACCGTTTTTGATGAATTTTGCGGAGAGCGAGTTATCTCCGTCCGCAGAAAGCCCGATGATGACTAAGTCGTTCTTATCAACTTGTTTGCGAATTTGTCTGACCAGATCAAAGCCATTCATTCGGGGCATGTTGTAATCGGTAATGAGTATTTGTATCTCGGTGTCTTGCTCAAGCATTTGCAGGGCCGTATCGCCGTCATCGGCCTGAGCGACATCATAGAGTTGGCTCTGTAGAAGGTTGCAAATGTGTTTGCGAGAGGTACTCGAGTCGTCAGCAACAAGTATTTTGATCTCTTTGTTGCGATGCAATCGATTCAGCAG
>NZ_LWFT01000892.1:0-669 GCF_001635105.1 Oleiphilus sp. HI0079 | reverse complement strand
GAAGAGCGGGTTTTTAACACCGACCTTTGTCATCTTCTGAACCAGCTTACCTGGCATAGAGCCAATATAAGTTCGGCGATGACCTCTAATTTCGGCTTCATCACGAACGCCACCTAAAGCGACACGCGTAAACTTTCGGTTTGTCGCTCTAGCGATAGACTGCCCGAGAGAGGTTTTACCTACACCCGGAGGCCCAACCAAACAAAGCACAGGCCCCTTCAGCTTTTTAACGCGTGCTTGCACCGCAAGATACTCTAATATGCGGTCTTTGACCTCATCGAGCCCATAATGATCGCTATCAAGAATTTCTCGTGCCTTTGCTAAATCATGACGCACCTTGCTGCGCTTCTTCCAAGGCAAATCCGTTAGCCACTCAATATAACCGCGGACAACAGAGGCTTCTGAGGACATAGGTGACATCATTTTCAGCTTTTTCAGCTCACCTTCAACCTTTTGTTTCGCTTCAACCGGCATGCCTGCCTCGGCGATCTTGTTCTCAAGCTCTTCAAATTCATTACCTGTCTCACCGAGCGCGCCCATCTCTTTCTGAATCGCTTTCATCTGCTCGTTTAAGTAATACTCGCGCTGACTTTTCTCCATCTGCTTCTTAACGCGACCACGAATACGCTTTTCCACCTGTATAAGATCGATTTCACCCTCAATGACAGC
>NZ_LWFT01000891.1:0-434 GCF_001635105.1 Oleiphilus sp. HI0079 | reverse complement strand
CTCGATTTCTCAAGGTAATCAGGTTTTGTTGGACAGCATAGTCTTCAATATCTGCGATGCTCTGCTCAGACAGGCGCAACGTCAAATACGCCGCTTCGTCATCTTCTTCTGTCTCGCGCATGAATTCGCGATACTCTCTGGCAGCTAGCGCTTCTGCCTTGTCACGCTCCTCAGCCTGACGAAACTTAATTTTTATTGCGTCCAGGCCATCTAAACCAAACGCTCGGTATCGGATACGCTCTTCGCGAAGGACTGATTTAATTTCGCTCTCATAGACCGACAAGCGCTGACTTAGCGCTTTTTCCATATCTACTTCTAAAAGGAAGTGAACACCACCGCGTAAATCTAGACCAAGCTTCATTGGCCCCGCATTAATTGCCCTCAGCCAATCTGGCGTCGTCGGAGCCATATTCAGCGCCGCGATATACTCATCC
>NZ_LWFT01000890.1:0-1003 GCF_001635105.1 Oleiphilus sp. HI0079 | reverse complement strand
GCCTGTTGGGACCATCACGCAATAGAGCATTTCAAATCCCTCAGTCCAGACCATTGCCTGACCATGGATATGCTGTACGCTTCCGCGAGAAGTGGCACCTTTTTGGAGAAAATGGTTGATCGTTTAACACGGGGTACCTCCCTAAAGCTGCCTGATGGTGAAACAATTATTAGCAAAGATGGCTACATTCGGAATGTGTTTCGCACCAAGTTTTGGAACGAAGAGCCAAAGATTTATTCTGACGTCGTCTTTCAGCCTGACCCCTTGCCTGACAAACTTATGAATAGACCTTTGTCGGACGCAGAGCTCGATCAGTTGATGTATTACAATCATACTGAAGTTCCGGTTTTTGTCGGCCATTACTGGATGTCGGGTTTGCCCGCACCGATTACCGATAATGTCGCCTGCCTAGATTACAGCGCCGTAAAATATGGCAAGCTGGTGGCTTATCGTATGGACGATGAGCGCACGCTGAAGCCGGAAAAATTTGTTTGGGTGGATGTCTCTCCGTCATGATCGAACTTGCACGCTTAGCGATTGACCAAGACCTTGGGCCATTTTCAACCTGGCTGAACCAGAATGGTGTTCAGCACCGCGTTGTCGAGTCCGATGGCGAGCAGGTATTGATTTTGGTTGATGACTCGATGGCAGAGCAGGTCAATGAAGCCTTGCAATCTTATCTCCAAAATCCAGAGTTGAAGGAGCGTTTACAGCAAGTAAATGCCTCAAAAAAAGTGAGTCGAAGCGTGAAGGTCGCTCCATATGACCGTGTTTCACCCGCACAGGCTCCGCTAGTTTTTATCATCATTGCTATATGTGTTGTGGTCGCATGGCTTACGGATTTAGGCGAGGGAGGCCCATACTTGCGTGCCTTATTGATCGTAAATCCTTTTGATGGATCGTTTAATATGTCGTCCATCGATGGGCGTTGGGCTGCCTTAATCGCCACGATAGGCGATGGTGAGTTCTGGCGATTGATTACGCCAGATTTCCTACATTTTAG
>NZ_LWFT01000889.1:0-1283 GCF_001635105.1 Oleiphilus sp. HI0079 | reverse complement strand
GCGAACATCAAGATTAAAAAAAACGGCATAGACTGGTAGGTTCTCGGGATTTGATTAAAGCTACTTTAGCACCGGTTATTGGCTCGTTGAATGGTTGTGATTATCGCGCTCTTTGAGGCGTTGATTGCCTTGCATATCGTCGATGACCATAATCGGTGTCATAAAACGGTCATGAGCGACTTTTAAAGTCGCTTTAATGGTCATCATGCTCTGAAAAGATTCTCGGAGCGAATATCTTGGAACTACTTCTTCGTCGTAATTATCTCGTGCTTTTAGTACAACAAGCCAGTGATGAACATGTGTTGGTCGAAACGTTAGCGGGAGAAAAGTTTCATGAGCGCTGGCTTGGGTTCGGTTTGTCTGGCAGCTCGGGAAGACCCCTTTTGATTCCTTGCAATGGGTGGCGCTATTCATCGGAAGATAGCTGGCAATACCTCGACAAGGGGGAGTATCTTGCTGGCAGTCAAACCCCCTCAGGAATTGTGGGAATGATCGACAACAATCTTCCTGTCATTGTCGAGCGTTAATATTTGTTTGGTTTTTAGGTGCTGAACTAGTGCTTCCTGCTTCTAATTGCATGACAATATGTTCGCGATGGCTGGTCGTGTTTCGGAAGCTTGCTTGCGCCCATTTTTATTTCAAGTTGGCATGTGTATTTTTGAGTAGAGGTGATGATGACTATCAAGGTAGGGATTAATGGGTTTGGTCGTATGGGTCGACTTACAATGCGTGTGGCGTTTGAGTGGGACGACGTCGAGATCGTACAGATTAACGACCCTGCAGGGGATGCCGCGACCCTAGCGCACCTGCTTACTTTTGATTCTGTTCATGGGATATGGCATTACGAGGCCTCCTCTGAGGGTGAGACCATGTTGGTCGCTGGAAAGCGCATTGCTTGTACGAAGAACAAGTCAATTTCCGAAACGGATTGGTCTGCCTGCGATGTTGTGATTGAAGCAAGCGGTAAAATGAAAACGAAAGCCTTGTTGCAAGCCTACTTGGATCAGGGTGTTCGGCGCGTCGTAGTCAGCGCACCAGTGAAAGAAGAGGGCGTGCTCAATGTCGTGATGGGTGTGAATCACTCGCTCTATAATAAAGAGGCGCACCGGATTGTTACGGCCGCATCTTGCACGACCAATTGCCTTGCGCCGGTTGTAAAGGTCATACACGAAAAACTGGGAATAGTTCACGGCTCGATGACCACAATTCATGACATCACCAATACACAAACGATTCTCGATGCTCCGCATAAAGATCTGCGTCGGGCGCGTGCCTGTGGCATG
>NZ_LWFT01000888.1:0-270 GCF_001635105.1 Oleiphilus sp. HI0079 | reverse complement strand
ATTGATCACTTTCTTGTGTCGTATTGATGTAAGCTCGTGTACTCGTCCACGGCAGGCACAACCATATTCATAGCGTTTCAAGCGCCGAGCCGGCTTCGTATCATATTGATGAGTCACTTCAGGTTTCTGTCGTAGCACCTCGCTCATTACCGACTGCCACTCTTTTCCATGCGGACGGACGTTGCGCCCGTACAACTGAAACACAATAAAATGTGCGACCTCATGCCCGATTGTCTCGGTAATAAAACGCTGACCATATGCTTCGAGCAT
>NZ_LWFT01000887.1:0-1066 GCF_001635105.1 Oleiphilus sp. HI0079 | reverse complement strand
TGAGCTCAATTGGGCTGATTGGACGCTGCTTGGAATCATTGTGTTTTCGAGCTTGCTGAGCGTATTGCGTGGTTTTACGAGAGAGGCGATTTCGCTGATTGTTTGGCTGGTTGCTTTCGTTGTTGCGCGAGCCTTTCAGCCGGAAGCACAAGTTTTACTCGCTCCTTATATTGCGGACTCGATGATGCTCTCTTTGTCAGCATTCGCACTGTTGTTTGTAGCAACATTGATCTTTGGTGCGATACTTGGGCGTCTAGCGTCCTTTTTGATCAAAATCACCGGATTAACAACGTTAGACCGTGTTTTAGGGATCGGCTTTGGAATGGCCCGAGGCTTGGTTCTTTGTGTTGTTATTGTTGCCGTTGTACGTTACACCCCGTGGTCGGGAGCAGACTGGTGGGCAGATTCGCTCGTTATTGAACAACTCACTGTGCTTGAATACTGGTCTCGGTCGGTCTTTGCATCAGGTGAGTACGATCTTTCGTCGGCTTTAGCCAACGCCAAATTGTGAGGAAGTAACTTCATGTGCGGTATTGTCGGTATGGTTGGTAAATCCAACGTAAACCAAGTTTTGTTTGACGCGCTCACTGTTCTGCAACATCGCGGACAAGATGCAGCAGGAATCGTTACGTGTCAGGACGACCGCTTTTATCTTCGTAAAGACAATGGATTGGTTCGAGATGTATTTCGTACGCGTCATATGCGTCGATTGCAAGGAAATGTAGGTATTGGTCATGTTCGTTACCCGACGGCAGGCTCTTCTAGCTCCGCCGAGGCACAGCCTTTTTATGTGAATTCACCCTACGGCATTACGCTCGCTCATAACGGTAATCTCACCAATACCATTGAGCTTAGTGATGGTGTTTTGAAGTCGGATCTTCGGCATATCAATACAAACTCAGATTCTGAGGTACTGCTGAATGTTTTGGCGCATGAGCTGCAAAAGCAGGGCAAGTTAATCCCCACAGAAATTGAGATTTTTGAAGCGGTTAAAC
The DNA here is from genome assembly GCF_001635105.1 of Oleiphilus sp. HI0079. Taxonomy (NCBI): domain Bacteria; kingdom Pseudomonadati; phylum Pseudomonadota; class Gammaproteobacteria; order Oceanospirillales; family Oleiphilaceae; genus Oleiphilus; species Oleiphilus sp. HI0079. The sequence continues at coordinate 71 of NZ_LWFT01000887.1, read as the reverse complement.
AGGTGCATAAGCGGGTCAAGGGCGCATATGCCGTGATCGCGATGATCACCGGTTATGGGGTTTTGGCTTTT
>NZ_LWFT01000886.1:0-1256 GCF_001635105.1 Oleiphilus sp. HI0079 | reverse complement strand
CGTGGCCTTCAAGTAGCTAATTCAGGCGCACCTATTTCTGTACCGGTTGGTACGGAAACGCTAGGTCGTATCATGGACGTTCTTGGACGTCCAATCGACGAGCGCGGTGAAATCGGTGAGCAAGAGCGTATGCCTATCCACCGTAAAGCACCAACCTACGCTGAGCAGGCAGCAAGTGCTGAGCTTCTCGAAACAGGCATCAAGGTAATCGACTTGGTCTGCCCATTTGCGAAAGGTGGTAAAGTCGGTCTGTTCGGTGGTGCCGGTGTTGGTAAAACCGTAAACATGATGGAGCTTATCAACAACATAGCTTTGAAGCACTCAGGACTTTCTGTATTTGCAGGTGTTGGCGAGCGTACTCGAGAAGGTAACGATTTCTACCACGAGATGCAGGAAGCAGGCGTTGTTAACTTGGAGAACCCTACGGAATCCAAGGTAGCAATGGTTTACGGACAGATGAACGAGCCGCCAGGAAACAGACTTCGTGTTGCTCTGACCGGTCTGACTATGGCTGAGAAGTTCCGTGATGAAGGTAAAGATGTACTACTGTTCGTAGACAACATCTATCGTTACACGCTAGCGGGTACAGAGGTATCGGCCCTACTTGGTCGTATGCCTTCAGCGGTAGGTTACCAGCCTACACTCGCAGAAGAGATGGGTGTACTTCAAGAGCGCATCACGTCTACGAAGACGGGTTCGATCACGTCAATTCAGGCGGTATACGTACCGGCAGATGACTTGACTGACCCTTCACCAGCAACGACATTCTCGCACCTTGATGCGACTGTCGTATTGAGCCGTGACATTGCATCAAAGGGTATCTACCCTGCAATCGATCCACTTGATTCTACATCACGTCAGCTTGACCCATTAGTAATTGGTCAGGAACATTACGACGTAGCACGTGGTGTTCAGACAGTTCTTCAGCGTTATGCAGAATTGAAAGATATTATCGCGATTCTTGGTATGGACGAGTTATCTGAAGAAGATAAGCAGACGGTTGCTCGTGCACGTAAGATCGAGCGTTTCTTGTCTCAGCCATTCCACGTAGCGGAAGTCTTCACAGGTTCTCCTGGTAAGTACGTGTCTCTAGCCGAGACGATTCGTGGTTTCCAAGGTATTTTGGGCGGCGAGTACGATGACCTTCCAGAGCAAGCGTTCTATATGGTTGGTTCAATCGAAGAAGCGGTAGAAAAAGCCAAGAACATGTAATCTGAGTGACTGGTTGAAGCCTTACGCTTCACCAGTCTCTACCG
>NZ_LWFT01000885.1:0-753 GCF_001635105.1 Oleiphilus sp. HI0079 | reverse complement strand
CTGGCCGGTTTTTTCGTTTCTGCGAGTTAAAAAGTGTATAAACTGAATGATGTTTATCGAGTAAGCTTGGGAATAGAGTGATGGCGAAAGAGCTAGAGTTAAAACTGTCCTGCACGGAGGCGCTCTCGTTTGCGCAGCTTGAGCAAGCGATGCTCAGTACTGGTGCAGCGCAAACTGACCTAACACAAAGCGGGCCCGCTCAAGCTGATGTAACCCAAGACAATGCAGCGCAAATTAAGATCATGCAGCTTGAAAATATCTATTTTGATACCGAAGATCTGACGCTTCATAAGAATAAAGTGGCTTTGCGGATTCGAAAAAAAGGCGTTGCGCCTAATACCCGTTATATCCAAACGCTTAAAACCGCAGGCAAAAGCGTGAATGGCGTTTCGCAGCGGGGAGAATGGGAATGGGAATTAGCGAAGCCTATTTTGAGCACTAAAGCGTTGGAGTCGCTCGATGTTTGGACTGCACAGTTACATGCTACCAATTTGCAGTTAAAGCCCGTATTTCGAACCGATTTTCAGCGTACCGCCAAGATTGTTCAATGGGGTGGCCACCACTTCGAGTTAGTCTTGGACGAGGGGGAGATCACCGTTCCGGGTACGAAAAAGGCACAGCCGATACATGAGGTCGAGATTGAGTACCTCGGAAGCGCTAAGGTATGCGAGTCGGTTGAGCTAGATGAACGATCTGATGGGCTGAGCCATAGCGGCAGTGCTGCAAAAGAACCGCATGCAGCTATGCTCGAAT
>NZ_LWFT01000884.1:0-1284 GCF_001635105.1 Oleiphilus sp. HI0079 | reverse complement strand
CAGTGATCATTATGAATAGATGCGTGCGCTTTAGCTTCTTTTTGATTCTAAGTTCTTCAAGGATTTGCTGGCCATTTTTACCTTCGCCAAGATTAAAGTCACAAAGCATGACATCGTAGCTTTCGTACTTGCTTTGATTTAACGCTTGTTCAGCATTTGCAACGGTGTCAACGAAAGCGGCCCCGAAGCTTGTAAGCATTAGCCTAAGAGAGGTTCGAAAGTTCTCAAAGTCATCGATAATCAAGAACTTGCTGTCTTGGCAGAGTTTTCTTAAGTGATGGTTACTCAATTAATTCCCCAGAATTACTTTGCTTCGTCATGCTCAAGTAAAAGAATGATCTCATCGATCAGTTCGTTGACTTGTTGCATCTGGATTTGAGTATTCGTGAAGCCTTGTTCTATTTTTTGAGTCGTCAGCCATGCAAATGTAGAGGCAAAAAGCGAAAAAGCCAGAAAGACAACGATCACAACTTGTGGCAAAGCCAGGTCGAGGCGCTTGCTTGTCATCTCGGCCTGATTCGTTGCCAATTTAGCGAGCTCGGTCTTAAGGTTCCGGTTCTCTTCGTGGATTTCTTCATAGGCGGTCTCTAGTGTCGATATTCGAGCATATAGCTTTGAGTTGCTTGATTCGCTTTCGACCGTTTTAGTAAGAGAGCTTTGTACTTCGTTGAACACAGTAGGTACGTCGTCGGCTTGTTCGGGTTTAGTTGAGCAAAGCCGGTCTAGCATGAGATACAGTTTGTCCCGATCAATCTGTTTCGAGATGACCCCTGCTGCACCCAGGCGATGCGCTTCTTCATAGTAATTGTGCGCATGCTGTGACGTGTACATAATGACTGGAACATGTTTCGTTTGTTCTTCTGATTTAATGCGTTTCAGCGTCTCAAATCCATCCATGCCGGGCATTAAGTGGTCCAAGAATATGTAATCAGGGTGAAACCAAGCGAGTTGCGACAGAGCGTCTTCGCCGGAGCAGGCCTGCTCACAATGTATACCCATTTTTTTTAGGATCTTGGTTAGTAAGGTGCGAGATGTCGATGAATCATCCACCACGAGTGCGCTTGTCGTTGCCACGTTGTTCCCTGATTAGTTGCCTGAATATGTATCCGATTCTTGTTCTATAGCAGACGTACAACTTCAGTTTAGCAAGGCTGAGTCGTTTGCGTACTATTATTATTCTTTTTGCGTAAGGAGGGTTTATTGCTATCTTGGTTGTTTATCAGGATAATACGCGACCTATTTTTATGAGCGCACATATATAAGAGGTGTGAAGCGTGAGCAACG
>NZ_LWFT01000883.1:0-7422 GCF_001635105.1 Oleiphilus sp. HI0079 | reverse complement strand
GTTGTCACACGTAATGCTTTCCGGCTTTCCTCTCAGCTCAATGAGATCATTCAAAAAGCGAGCAACACGAGCCCCAGATATCGAGTATTCAGCGAGCTGGCCTACAATTTCTCGAGAGTAATCATCTACAACATTCAAAATACGAAATCGTCTATGGCTCGCTAATTGGTCCGAAACAAAATCCATCGACCAACTTTGATTCGGTGCTGTAGCAGGGCTGTTTACCACACGTGGTCTAGTTAGCTTCTTTCGCTTCTTCGTGCGGACCTGTAACTGTTCTTCCGTATACACGCGATACGTTCGCTTGCGATTAACCACAAGGCCTTCTTGTTTAAGAAAGGCGTGCAACATTAGATATCCATATCTTGAGTACTTGGCCGCAAGCTCTTTTAAGCGCGAACGCAGTTGCTCATCGCCATATCCTTTGGCTTGATGGCGAAAGCCAGTCCGACTGATTTGAGCAAGAGCACAGGCGCGGCGTTCTGAAAAACCAAACCGATCCATCAGAAAGACGACAACTGGCTTCCGTTCGACTGGCTTCACCACTTTTTTGCAACGACTTCCTTCATTGCTTCAACTTCCAAGAGTTTCTCCGCGAGCAAGCGTTTAAGCTTTGCATTCTCTGACTCTAGCTCTCTCAGTCGTTTGGCTTCATTCACCTCAAGGCCAGCATACTTAGATCGCCAGTTGTAAAATGTGCCGGATGAGATACCCATCTCCCGACAAATATCCTCAACTTTAGCTCCAGCCTCATGCTGCTTGATCGCCTTGATGATTTGTTCTTCTGAATATCGCTTCTTCATATTGAGATCTCCATATTGCTAGGATAATTGGAAATCTCATCGAGTTCATGGTTTTAAATTTAGGGGAAAGGTAAAAAGAGACTACGGCATTGCTAGAAATTGGTATAAAAAGGCGTGTGACAACGGTCAAGATAGAGGATGCAAGTTGCATCAACAGATCGCTGCAAAGACTCTGAATAGTTGTACACCAAATTTGATTGACTTTAATGTGTGTGAAAAGGCCCGAGAGATTTCGAATTCGATTGCCAATCAACTCCCTATGAATATAAGTAGCGATATGGTGTTTCAAACAGTCGGGTCAGTGAATAGAGATGTTGTTGTGAACTATATGTTTACGTACGATAGTGAGTACTTAGAGCGAACAATAAAGAAACAGAGCTCATCATTAAGTGAAATCAAGGAGTTAATGAAAGATCGAGCAAGCCATATTTGTTCTGGGGGAGAGGCGCTCAAAGCTTTTGTTAATCTTGGGGGGCGGATTGTTGTTCAATATACCTTTATGGATGGCGAGTTATTTTTGCGCCATATTGTCGAGCAATGTCCTTGATTCACAAATCCTTATTTGCAGATATAGTTAAAATTGATCGAGATAGTTATTCTGAGTGCCGTAATGATCGACAGCTTTTTGATACACCGCTTGCAGCAACGGGGAATAATAGGACTTAAACTCCTCCGAGTCTTTGCTGTATATTAGTTTCAATTCATCTTTAAAGCTCTGGTCACTATATTGTACATAACCATTTTTTTCCCATTCACGCCACGCATTACGTTTCATTTCGAGAATGGAACTGCCTATTTTGTCTTTGCTTTTTAAAAGATACGTCACGGCTATTCCCTCGCTATTTGTGAGCACATTTTTTTTAACAATGCACGACGGGTCATCGCCTATATCCGCGAGTCCGGTAAAGGAGCCACAATACTCTTCTTGATAATATATTTCCGTCGAGTACTCACTGTATTTCGACTCGACTGCTGCAAGTATTGATGCGAATCGTTCGCTACTACCCCAGCGGCGCCCTCCGCTCATTGAATAACCATTAATCGTTAATTGCCTGAGGCTGTTATTAATAAATTCAGCGCACGCAAAACCTCCATCTACCCTATAGATAATCCTTTCTACGGAAGGAGGAAGGCGTCGACTATCATACTCGTCCATAGCCGTTTTAAATTCGGACGAGTTTATAATCGCTTTCGCTGCAAAGACATCTTGATTGTAATGCATGGAGCCTGAATATAAACGAAAACCGGATGATCGAAAGCTAGGATTTATTAAAAACTCCTTCCGACCTTCTGGGGAGGATAATGCATCAAAATCAATCTTGCTTAGTCGAGAATCAAAGGCTTTTATATTCTCGCGAGCTAAATTTTTTATTACTGTCGCATATGGATAATTAAAGCTGCTTGGTGGAGGGCAGTATCTTGCAATCTCATATTTGCTCTTGGGCGTATAGCGCTTTTTGGTTATCTGCTCTGCTCTAGTGCCGAGCACAAAGCCGAAAGGAAGATTGATAGGATCTGGATATATTGCGGTTATTTCGGTTTCAGAAAGGCTATGTATGGTGTTATGACTTTGTTTACATCCAATATTAAAAGAAATGAGGGAAATAATAATGAAGAAACGTGTCATAAACTCATAAACTCTTAAACTGCTAATATTTACTTTTGTGCTCGGGGGCCTGGAAAAGAAATCTCCGCTAAACCTTTCGCCGCAGAGCGTGTTGCTTTGACATATTTTAAATGTTCTCCTATCGCAGTCGATAAGAAATAACAAGTAAGTGCAGTTTAGCTCCCCTGAATGGGAATGCTAATTATGACTGTTTGTACTAAACTCTGCCAACTGTGGCCGCAGATTTCTCCTAGCTTTACGGCAGCTTATATCTAACAGCGAGCGAAATTTATTGTGCCATTTAGATCCGCTTCTCTCACATTTCAGATAAAGGTTTCCGGCTGACCCGTGTGGGGTTGCAGAATTAGTGTCCAAAGCGACTTCTGATTTTATTAAAAAAATACAGTTTCGCCTGCAATCCACAACACCACTAAATTGCACTAATTTTGTCCAGTTCCCACGGTTTGCAAACAAACCTGTAAAAAGCCTTATTGTTCAATATATTGCACGTTTCAGTTTTAGGGGGAAATGGCTGATTCGATCTACTGATATCAGCTTACCGATCCAAAAATCATCAACAATGTAAGCACAAGCACCGTGCAGCCATAACTTACTAGAGGGTTCCTCTTATAAGCTAATGCTGGTAACCCAAGAATAAGAGGTGCCGTTGCTTTACCAAGCAGCGCTGCAAAATTACCACCTCCGAATATCGCCATCTGCAATGCAGTAACAATTACGTATGTGGCGATAGCAACAAGGCAAAATGCTTTCAACCGAGATGGTGTGCTTTGCTCAACTTCCGTATTCATTCATTATTTCCTTTTTTGATTTTCCAAATCGTGCGCCGTTTGGCCCCTTTCTGCAAGCAACTTTCTTTTCCTCCGCTCAAGAAGTTCCCTGAACTCTTGAGACTCTGCATAGTTCTCATGCTTCAATTCAAGACCATAAGTATCAGACTCCTCTCGCGTCTTTGACTCTCGTAACTCCCTATTGAATTCACCCATACTTTTATTTGCTTCTTCCAAACCATGATTTACTGCATCTAGTGCCTCTTTCGTGAATCTGAAAGAAGAAAAGATAAATACAAAAACACCTTTTATAAAAGCCGCTATCCCTTTTATCACGCCCATACACCATTTTCTCAAACTATAAAAAACCCAAACAATAAAAGGTGCTCTAGTTCCGTTTATCTTCTTCCAGCATTCTTTCAAGAGCCTGTCGGCGTTCAGCACGCTTTTGCTCAACCATACTCTCGAGCTCCTTATTAAGCTCGTCAGCGTGTTGCTCAAACTTTTTCGCTCCTCGCTCTAATAGGAATATACATTCGCCTATGAAGCGTCCAGCTAGGCCAAAGAACTTAAAAACTGACTTGATAAAAGACCACATACTTTATTCACTTATCCTTATGTTGCTGTGTTTCCGTTTGCTGTAGGCAGACCTTTTGCCCACTCTAGAGCTTCACCCAAACTAAAAATCGTCCAGCCATCAATGTTGATTCTTCCATCAAGAAACAAGCCCAGCTTTTGATCAGGCCAAGCAGCGTCCAGAAAGATCTCTTTGTTTGTATTGCTCGTTACCGAATAGCCTAAAACAGGAGTGACATAGTTTTTTCTCTCAATATAATTTAAGAACCCAGCTAATGCTGGGTCTGCAGACTTCCTCGTGGTATTCCATGTTGCAAACTCATTACCTAACTGGGCTTTTCTGAGTTCGTTGATTGTCAAAGTATCCTTACGCGGAACCATCATATGCTCATGATATGGCTCTTTCCGGTGGCAATCCGCACACAGCGATATCAAATTGCTCTCGCTATTGTCCGACTTCACGCCATTCATATGATGCACATGCAATAAGTGTTTATGACTAGATAAATCTACGAAGCAATGCTTGCAACTATAACCCGCAGCCGCTCTGACTCGACCAGAAATGGTCTCCCAATCTGCGGTATAACCTTTTGTTTTCTTATCAATCCAAGACTTAGGTTTTTGCTTGAATACAGAGCTATATGTCGAAAAGAATTCCTCAATCGAAAACTCATCAACTAACTTCTGTCGATTCTGAGCGGACCCAGTATCAGCCCCCTTATAATTCAGAAAGTTCAGACAGTTCTTACAAACGCTGAGATTTGCGCTCCCTTCAACTTGTCGCTTGGTTATTTGGCTGTAGCCGAATACAGGGAACTCTCCGGTAATACTGTTAGTAACATGGTAGCGCTCAAACCGGTTTCGATTTTTCATGTCATCTAGTGTTTTGCAATCAGCGACATGAAACTTGTTTCCCTGACCGGGGCTCTGTATAGCCGTTTCAACTCGAAAGGCATGGTCGGGAATAAATAAGACCACCTGACGGCCATGTATTCCTAAAAGCCCTTGATCAGTTTCAAGGTCTTCTAGTTTTATTTCGATACCAGATTCGAGCTCGGTATCAATAGCAAATGTTGAGCTGTCCCAAATCTCATCGAGATCAAGCTTCTGTCTTTGGGCGCCCATTCTGTCAACACAGGCCCACAACTCATTTAGATCGATATCGAGCTTCATGATTATTCCTGCAATATACGTTTAATTTGTATATCCGCATTGGTAATCACCCGAAAGCTTACCCTCTTCGACGCCTGCCAGTTCTCATCGGTGCGCGTATCATCATGGTAAATCAGTTTAGATGACGACAATCCAACCGCAGCAATGTTGGACTTCATCCACTCCTTGCTAGCGATCACATCGGGCAACAAATAGACGTATTCCAGAACGGACCTTGTGCGTCTTTGAGATAAATCCATGTTCTTGAAATAAGCAACATCTAGTGGAGCATCGTTCCACGCACTATTCGTATGCCCCTCTATACGCACTTCATTAATTGAATCCCTAAACGGCTCAAGCACGTTCATATATCGCGGGAAGAAATCACTCAAAAGATTTTTATACTCGCTCCGTAATCGAGCACTTCCAGTCTGAAACAAAACGTCAGGAGACTTGAATGTAAACGTCAGCGATTCATCATCGATTTCGGCGTTCCACTGATCCAGATTCTTCGCAAACTCTTCGTTCAACGCATCAAAGATCGCAACCTGATTCTCTTGGTAAGCAACAGCAACCTGCTTTATCTTATCCCGTTCAACAAATGCGTCACGCATTAGTGCAATTGCGATAAACAGGAAAACCATCATCAAACCAGCCATTAAGTCGGATACGGAAAGCCAATGATTCTCTTCTTGCTCGTCGCGCAAACGCTCATTAAGAAACTTCACGAATCACCTCTAGCGCTGTCTGACAATCTGATTCATCTTGTCGACAAGCTCTTTATAGTCATTAGTGAACTTGCTAGAAATTGATGCAAGCGCGCCTCCCATAGCCTCCATAACTTTTTTCGTTTGTTGCTCCGAAGTCTGATCGATAATATCAATCTGTTTTTGAACAGATTCACCCGTTGCTTTCAACGATTGTTCAATCGTTTTCTCGAGTGCATTGAAAACGCTGTCCGCTTGGTTTCGATGACTTTGAGCTTGTTCATGAATAGTTTCTTCAAGGCGCCCGGCCATTTCACTTAACCCACTTTCGAAGTCTCGAGCTATTCTTGTGGTCTCGTCTTTAAGGACAGTCGATGCACCCGCAAAACTCTCATTTAAAGAAGCGCCTTCTTTTTGCAACTCATCCAACAAGTTACGCATGTGGTTGTTGATGTCTTCAAGAGCGGTAGAAAACTGCTCCTGAATCACAATACTATTTTTTGCTGTTTCATCCGCTGCAGAGGTCAATCCCGCATTGATAGTCGCGACATTGTTACCAAATTCCTCAGTGCCGTTAGCCAACACTTTGTGCATCTCATTTGCTGATTCCAGCATACCCGCCGCAAGCGTTTCATTTGCTTCTCTAGCACCAGCAATTGCGCCATCTATCTGCTCTCGAATTTCCGGAACAGCCTCTACTGCACGATCACGTATATCGCTGAACGCAACTAGGTGTTTATCAAGCTCGTCAATTTGATGCTGATTGACTTCTAGAACAGTTTTCAGGCTATCCATCGCAATCGGAATTGTTTTAGCTTCTGCGCTAATAGAGGTAACAGATTCTTCCGTCTTCGAAATGGCCTCTACACCAAGTGCGTACTTCTCAGACATGTCAGACAGCTGATGTTTATAGTTCTCTTGCCACTTAACCAACTCAAGTACTGCAGCATTCAGCTCCTTAAAATTCTCACCGAATTGCTCAGTTAGCTGGTTATTAAAGTCTTGAATCACCTGATTAAGAGCTTCTATCACTTGCTGAGTCGCTGACTTTGAAAGCAGATCTCCAAAGTCGCTCATTTCTTTCCATAACCGTTCCGAGAACTCATCAAATTTGCCTGAGCGCTCGTCAGTCATTTTTGTTAACTCTTCAAGTGATGATCTTACTTGATCACTCGATACAGTAAGGGCTTTGAAGTGATCATTGATATCGGATCGTTGTAGCTTCAATACGCCCATGAGACTACTTTCATCGTCTCCCGCAATCGCGCGTTTTAAATCTGAAATGCTCTCGACTTGCTGCTGCATAACCTTATAGAAATCCAGCGAATCAACTTCATCGTCTTCCTCAACTCGCGTTACAGGTAAAATCAAGATTCCAAACGATACCCCTGCTTTGTATAAGATCGACAAAAACATGCCAGCAATACTTGAGATAAACGCTGTTTTTAAGCCCTCTAGCAGCGGACCGATGGAGCCATCAATATCGTTCGTATCAAAATCAAGTAACCCAGAAATGATGCCCACAAATGTGCCCAATATTCCAAGCGATGTAAGTAATGTTGGCGCGTATGCCGTAAACACTGCGTGCGTGTGATTACGTTTAAACCAGTAGGCGAGGAAAAAGATGGCGACAAGTAGGATTAAAAAAACGTCGGTGATGTGTGAGGGCTCAACCCCTCTAATCCAAGCTTCGACAAAAGAGGACGGCATATAACTCCCTTTATAATTATTAGTTAGATGGGCAAATATACTTATAATTAAGTTTATTACAATAGAGTTACATCACGCAT
>NZ_LWFT01000882.1:0-758 GCF_001635105.1 Oleiphilus sp. HI0079 | reverse complement strand
ACTCAAGGGAATGCAAATTACACGACTCGGACATCGAGCAAAAGGCCAGCCTCCAGAGCAGTTTTCTGACCCTAGAGGTAAGGAGCGGCTCTGGATCTCAGTTGCTGGAGAAGGCGATGATGCCGGCCCAGGGACCGATTTTCATGCGGTTGCACATGCCTTTGTCTCAATTACGCCTATTCAGGTGGATATGACTCGCCATAGTGCGTTGCCAGATCTTCAACGCTGGCTCGACGGAGCGCAGTGATCATGGCGGAACAGAGCATCGAAGGTATCGGCATGACTTCCCGCAGGACGCGCATGCGACTCTTACAGCGATTGCGGGAGAAAGGGATACAAAGTGAAGGTGTTTTATCTGCGATCGCGGATACGCCTCGCCATATTTTTCTCGATGAGGCGCTCTCTCACCGATCCTATGAAGATACCGCGCTTCCGATTGGTCATAACCAAACGATTTCTCAGCCGTATATTGTAGCGAGAATGACCGAGCTGTTGCTGGAGAGCTCGCCTCGCCGAGTACTGGAGTTGGGAACCGGATCTGGCTATCAAGCGGCTATTTTATCTCAGCTCGTGGTTGAGCTTTATACCGTCGAACGAATCTCTCCACTTTTAGCCAAGGCGAAAGAGCGTTTCCAGCGCCTTAACTATCGAAACATTTATAGTCGACATGCTGATGGAGGGATTGGTTGGCCAGAGCAGGCGCCATTTGATGCCATTATGGTGACCGCTGCGCCAAAGGAAATACCTATTGAGCTATT
>NZ_LWFT01000881.1:0-890 GCF_001635105.1 Oleiphilus sp. HI0079 | reverse complement strand
GAGATTGAGCCAAACATTAAGCAGGGCGGTACGCTGGCTTTCGCGCACGGTTTTGCGATCCATTACAACCAGGTTGTTCCGCGTGCAGACCTTGACGTCATCATGATTGCGCCAAAAGCGCCGGGCCACACTGTGCGTTCGGAGTTTGTTAAAGGTGGCGGTATTCCAGACTTGATCGCTATATTCCAGGATGCATCTGGCCAAGCTAAAAATGTTGCGCTTTCGTATGCGAGCGGCGTTGGTGGTGGTCGTACAGGTATTATCGAAACGACGTTTAAAGACGAGACTGAAACCGATTTGTTCGGTGAGCAGGCGGTTCTTTGTGGTGGTGCTGTCGAGCTTGTCAAAGCGGGTTTTGAAACGCTTACTGAAGCTGGTTACGCACCAGAAATGGCTTACTTTGAATGTTTGCATGAGTTGAAGTTGATTGTTGACTTGATGTACGAAGGTGGTATCGCAAACATGAACTACTCAATCTCAAATAACGCTGAGTATGGTGAGTATGTCACGGGCCCTGAGGTTATTAACGATGAGTCGCGTGCTGCGATGCGTAACGCTCTTAAGCGTATTCAGGATGGTGAATATGCGAAGATGTTTATCCAGGAAGGTGCAACCAACTACGCATCAATGACGGCGTATCGTCGTAATAACGCTGCGCACCCAATCGAAGAAACAGGTGCTAAGTTGCGTGAAATGATGCCTTGGATCGCATCGAACAAAATCGTAGATCAAGAGAAGAACTAAGCACTTCTCTTAATTAACGCTACAATTAACGGCCTGCAGAAGTTATTCTGTGGGCCGTTTTTTTTTGAAGGGATGGTGATCAAATCGCATGAGTGACGAATTAGACAAGAAAAAGTCTGTAAAGCCTGAGGTGGAGAATTCTTCGT
>NZ_LWFT01000880.1:0-669 GCF_001635105.1 Oleiphilus sp. HI0079 | reverse complement strand
GGGGCATACAGTGATTCCGTGTAATAAAAAAGCCAGAGGCGCCTAAGCTAACCTCTGGCTGTAAGAAAGTCCAATATGTTTATTGGTCTTGTTCGGTGCTCTCAGTCGCCTTACTATCAGTAGGCGCTGTCTCCGAAGTGTCTTGTGCTGCTTTTCGGTCGCGGCGACGCGCGGGGCGTTGCGGTTTGAACGTTGTTGCGTGTTGAGAAACCGACGCAGGAGCCGGTTTTTCAGCAGCAGGCTCTTGCGCTTTCTCGCTGGCTTTTGCTGAATCAGTCGCCGATGCTTCACTATTCGAGCTGTCTGTTTTCTGCGTCACTGGCTTACGTCTACGTCGACGTCGCTGTTCGGCCGATTTATCAGTTTTCTCAGCATTAGCATCAGTATCAGCAGATGTCTCTGGCTTAGCTTTAGCCTCGCTCTTAGTTTTTACATCCGGCGTTGTAACATCGGCTTTGGCTGGCGCTGGCTCAGATTGCTCGGTCGCTGGTTTTGCGGCCTCGACATTCTCTACAGGCGCTTTAGGCGTCTCTGTTTTTGCTTTGGCTCGCGGTCTACGCTCACGCTTCGGCTTGTCAGTGGTTACTGGTTTTGTTTCTTCTTTAGCCGCTTCAGGTTTCTCAGAAGCTTCCGGCGCTTTTGATTGTGCTTCCGTGGCCGACACTTCCG
>NZ_LWFT01000879.1:0-692 GCF_001635105.1 Oleiphilus sp. HI0079 | reverse complement strand
CAATATAAAACTTATTCTATCGACAAGCCTCAGGTTGAAGACAGTGAGGTGCCTGATGCCGCCCGTTGGCGCGTTAAAGATATGCTCGATTTCGATCTCGATGATGCGATAACCGATGTGTATGAGTTCCCTGTTGATGCTCTGCGAGGACGGACAGCTCAAGTTAACGTAGTTATTTGTCGTCGCACAATTATCCAAGGACTAGTCAGCTTGGTGAATGATTCAGGGATGGCGCTAGAGAGCATTGATATTGCTGAGCTGTGTTTGAGAAATGTGGCGGTTACGCAAGTGTCAGACCCAGAAAGGCCAGTCGCTATGTTGTATCTCCGGCGAGGCGCAGGGATTATGGTATTCGTCAAAGATCATAGCCTTTATTTGGCGCGACATTTTGACTTCTCTACAGAAGCTTTGAACGAGCCTTCTCAGCAAGAGCAAGTGATTCAACAACTTGCTCTCGAAGTACAACGCTCTTTTGATTACTTTGAAAGTCAGTTAGGACAGCGCCCCCCTGGCGAGCTAATACTTTTTGGCCCTGACCCAAGTACACCTTTGGCGAATATGCTTGGTGGAAGCATTACCGCAAAAGTGATCGGCCTAGATTTAAATCCCCTGAATATGGAAAACGACTTAGAAGCGATTAATGCGCTCGTGTCCGTTGGCGCAATGTATCGAGGGGAGCGTGACTAATGCAG
>NZ_LWFT01000878.1:0-721 GCF_001635105.1 Oleiphilus sp. HI0079 | reverse complement strand
TTTGTTAAGATCGTATTTGACGGGTGGCGCTGGGATTATCTTCATTTGTTTTCACCACTTTCTTTTTCATCCAACTGATCTTTGACCAGGCCCTCTACCTGATCGTCTGCCAAGGCATCCGGACTGTTTCCGCCGGCTTTTACGTTGCTGCTTACTGATAGAGCTGACTTAAGCGAGCTTATTGGGCGATTAATTTGATTGTAGTCAGGCTTCTCTTTGGTTTTGCGCTGAGGCTTTGCTGTCGTCGAAGTGTCGGTTCCTTTGGTTGCAGCCGTCGCTTGCTTAAGCGCCTCTAACACCTCTTTCGTTGGTCCGAAACGCTCCATGACACCCTGATTAAGAACCAACAAGTTCTCGCTCAACATAAACAAGCGAGGGTGGTGAGCGATCAGCACAACCGTCGCACCGCCTGCTTTAAGCATTTGAATTGCGCGTGTGAGCGCCAGCGTGCCCGGCTCGTCCAAATTAGAATTTGGCTCATCGAGATAAACAATCCGCGGCTCTCCAAAAAGCGCACGGGCCAAGCCGACCCGCTGTTTTTGGCCGCCGGATAAATTCACACCACCGGCACCGATCTTGGTGTCGTACCCCTCTTTAAGTGAGAGTATTAGCTCGTGCGCACCTGCCATCTGGGCAGCCTTTACGATGCTGGCATCGTCAGCTTCAGTGAACCGCGCGATGTTTTCTTTTATTGTGCCAGAGAATAATTCAACTTCTTGAG
>NZ_LWFT01000877.1:0-893 GCF_001635105.1 Oleiphilus sp. HI0079 | reverse complement strand
CTGTTGATTTGAGCCCTAGTAACGACGATGAGATCGAAGATGCAGTTGTTTCAGATGAAGAACGAGCTGATCTCGAGCTTGATGATGCCTTAAATCTTGATGATTCGGACCTTGATAGTGAAACCGAAATTGAACTCGATTTAAGTGAAGAGTTGGACTTGGCGGAAGATGATCTGTCGTCGCTAGAGCTGGAAGACGAAAATCAGAATGTGGACTCTGAAGAAGCCATTGAAGATGTGCACGTTGATGATCTATCGCTTGAGCTGGATGAAGAGGTAGATCTGGATGGCGATGCTTCGGATGAGCTTTCAGACGCTGAGGTCGAAGACCTTGCTCTTGATGCCGATGATCTTGGCGAGCTCGAGGTGGAGCTGGAAGAGGATGGCGAATCTGACGGTGTGCTTACAGAGGATGAAGCGCTGAGCTTAGAACTTTCGGACGACTTGAATGAAGATCTAGACTCCGAAGTGCTATCAGACTCTCAGGTTGATGACGGCGGATCGGATGCGGATGATTTACTGTTGGATTTGGATGAAGAGCCCGCTGAGTCAGATCCTGCAGATGCTTTAGAGATCACTGATGAAACGCTGGATGAGGCAGCCGCTGCACTCGGCGATGCTGATGATTTTGAACCAGAGCTTAGTGAAGATGAAGATTTTGACTTCCTTGAGGGAACCGATGAGGCATCCACTAAACTTGATCTGGCTCGAGCCTATATCGATATGGGTGACACAGAAGGCGCAAAAGAGATTTTGCTTGAGGTTGAGGGTGAAGGCTCTGCGGAGCAGCAGAAGCAAGCTCGTGAGCTAATCGATTCTATAGGTGGCTAGGCTTCCCGTTGATGAGTAGTTCTTTAAATAGTGGTTCGGCCGGTAACAGAGATGTTACCGGCC
>NZ_LWFT01000876.1:0-1111 GCF_001635105.1 Oleiphilus sp. HI0079 | reverse complement strand
AATATTGGTGGTGCATCGAAGTCTGCTACATCGCTGACAAATTTTCTCGGCTTCTCAGAGCTACCGAAGTGGTATATCACGTCTAGGTACTCCTACCCCGATTCGCAGTTTCGAACTAACGACTTCGGCTTACCAGTGCATTTTCGTGACGTCGGCGAGGGAGAGACAATTGTTCTGTTACACGGGGAGCTATCTTCTCTCCACACCTGGGAGCGATGGGTAGAGATTCTACGGCAAGAGTTTAGAGTCGTCGCCATTGATCTTCCTGGAGCGGGCATTACCGGTGCGCCCAAGTGCATCTCTAACCCAAAGAAACACTGCCCCGAGAACCTTAGCCAAGACTATATCTCACATACACTCACATACTTGATTGAAGACTTAAACCTGCGAAATTTTCATTTGGTAGGCGCATCCTACGGCGGCTATCTCGCTTCGCGCTATGCAATCAATAACCCTGATCGGATTAAGTCTTTAACGCTAATTTCGCCCTTGGGAATGCAACAAGAGCCGCCTTTCATCGTTGATTACTTAGTGGACAGTAGCACTGTGTCCAAGTTTTTCCAGCCAGCAACCATTGCAACAACCATTGCAGATGACTTTTACGGTACTCCTGAACGAATTACCCCGGCATCACTGCAACGCTATCTGCACTTACTCCAAGCACCCAGCGCAAAGAAAACAAACGTCCTTCAAGCTGAAATGGTCCACGAATTGATGCTTAATGGAACCACCGCATCTTTTGCAGATATTCAGGCGCCTTCGCTAATTATGTGGGGGAATCGTGACAAGTGGGGGCGCTTTGATCATGCTCAGCGTTGGGTCGACGCAATACCTAACTCGATGCTGGTCGAATATAAAGGGGTTGGCCATCTGAGTATGGAAGAGCACCCAGAAGACTCCGCTTACGATTTGATTGCTTTCATCAATGATGAGCCTCTTCCTACAATCGAAGGCTTAGGGCGAGACGCCTTTACCATTCAAGACGCTGTTGACTCTCTCGGTGACAAAGAGGCACTCTTTGGGCCCAATTTAGAGACGATGGAAGATATTGATAGCGAATAGTAGCTAGTTCAAGAAGTTTGAAAGCAAGCTTTTCCAGTCATCAATCCCG
>NZ_LWFT01000875.1:0-795 GCF_001635105.1 Oleiphilus sp. HI0079 | reverse complement strand
TTAGAGACCCGTCCAAAACGGGAAAGATTGGGTGATAAGATGGCAAATTTCTCTACTAATGAATTTAAAGGCGGCTTGAAGGTCATGCTGGATGGCGACCCATGTTCGATTCTTGAAAACGAATATGTAAAACCGGGTAAAGGTCAGGCATTCAATCGAGTGAAATTGCGTAACTTACGAACTGGTCGCGTCTGGGAACGTACCTTTAAATCTGGTGAGTCTCTTGAGGGCGCAGATGTCATGGAACATGACATGGAGTACCTATACACAGATGGTGAGTTCTGGCACTTCATGATGACGGACGGTTCTTTCGAGCAGCACGGCGCAGATGCAAAAGCAGTAGAAGACGCAGTAAAATGGTTGAAAGAACAAGAAGTATATGTGGTTACGCTATATAACGGCGCGCCATTGACGGTTGCCCCACCAAACTTTGTTGAGCTGGAAGTGGTTGAAACGGATCCTGGCCTCAAAGGTGATACTGCACAGGGCGGTACCAAGCCGGCAACATTAACTACCGGTGCTGTGGTAAACGTTCCATTGTTTATTAACATCGGTGAGGTGTTGAAGATTGACACGCGAACTGGTGATTACGTTAGCCGAGCCAAGAGCTAAAGGCTTAAGTCAAAAATCGAGTTTTGAGGTACTTGCATGTGGCAGCCTGCTTGCACGCATGATGCTATAAAAGCCCGCGCTGAGCTGTACGCTCAGTTGCGGGCTTTTTTCTTTGAGCGGAGTGTGCTTGAAGTAGAAACGCCTGTTCTAAGTCGTTCAGGTTCGACCGACCCTTACCTCGAT
>NZ_LWFT01000874.1:0-981 GCF_001635105.1 Oleiphilus sp. HI0079 | reverse complement strand
TAAATCGGTATTGTCAGGGATAAATGCGTTGGGTTCGGGTAAGGCTAACGCTTCTAGAGGGCTTGCTTTTCTCAATTGATTGGTAAGGCTGATGGAGAGCGGCGCTACGGAATAAGGGGCTTTAAACCATGTAGTTTCTTTGTCCGTTTTTAGTCCCTGGGCTTTAACGCTTACTAAAACATTATCTGGTTTGAGATAGCTTAAGTAGTCTTCGATCAGTTCGGGCTTGAAGTCATTTAATTGGTAGAAAGCCGAGAGTACTTCGTGTGGTTTGAAGTCGTGTAATGTGGCGGAAAGAGAGCGAACGTAGCTCAGAGCTGGCGATTTCTCTTTAAATTTGAACCCGATGTCAGATAACTTGGCTTGCTCATCAAAGTAAAGCTTGGTGATGCCTTTCTGGTTCAGCAGTTCGATATAGCTAAATACCATCCCCATTATCTCATCCTGTTTCTTCAGGCCGCTTTCGGTTAGAGACATAGTGATAATAAACATGGCGTGCGCGCCGGTATCAAATTGCGTACCAGCCGACAGAGTATCAACAAGTTGTTTGTCTTTTAGTGCAGACAGGAGGCTTCCTTTTCCTTCATGTCCAATCAGGTTGGCTATGTAGCCCATTGGCTGAGAGTGAATGTGGTTCTTTGTTGATGGGATGGGGAAGCTCAAAGAAAGCGAGCGTGAATCCATCACACTCTCTACTTGGAGTTTTGCTGGTAGAAAACCACCCGCGAAAAACGGCTCGGTAATCGTTTTAACAGGAAGGTTTTTGTTTGGTATATCGGAAAAACGCGTTTCGACCCATTTCGCTAGCGTGCTCAGATCTTCTTTTCCCAGTACCGTAAGTTTCATTCGGTTGGCAGAGTATTGTACATCATAGAAATCGAGCAACGCAGATCTAAGCGTTTTACCTTCTTTGTCCACCAGTGTTTCGAGGTTACCAACGGCAAAGCGCTTGTAGGGGTGATTTGGAGCAAGCGTCGTTTT
>NZ_LWFT01000873.1:0-913 GCF_001635105.1 Oleiphilus sp. HI0079 | reverse complement strand
TCGGAGAATTTTCGGGGCATTTAGATAGTTCTCGTTTGCACACATGCTTTAGCGAACCGTTTCTAAGTCGAGTCACTGTTGCATTGGTAGTCTCGGATGCAGCGATATGTTTGGGTCGAACATACGGTTCCACAGCAGAGGCACTCTCGAAAGATCTCGTGCTTCTTCAACACGAGATGCCAATACCGGGAGTACTTGATTGCTTTCAAGGCTCTGCTTCTCGCCGACGGCAAAGTTAAAAACATAACTACCTTCAAGTCCCATGCGTAAGTCGGTCATAACGATTTTATTGTCGCGAATCGCAACGCGATAAAAACCTTTGGTGAACCATTGAAGGCGTTGCACATTCCACTGGTCGCCGATGCTCGAGAGCAGATCCTCACCCTTTGGGTAGCGCCGAAACTCTACGGATTGAGCGTCTTCCCAAACTGCGACATGTGCCACGAAGTATTCGTTATCACTTAAAGCGACAATGCGCCAGATTAAGGTATTGAATGGCATCGGTGTCGTAAGCACTGCATAGACATTGAGATTCTGCTCTACCAACGACTTGGCAATGGTCTCTTTCATTGTCGCTTTAGCGACCAGTGACCAAGAAAGATAGGTCGAGCTGATTAGGAGTGCGGCCACAGAGACAGATCTCGCCCTTGGGCTTTGCCAACCCAAATATGCCGCAATGCCTAATCCGGTTAATAGAGGGAGGGTGTAAGCCGGATCAATAATAAAAACGCTAGAAAGCCCAAAAGGGTATTCGCTGAGGGGCCAGAGCAGCTGCGTTCCATATACCGTAAACGTATCGAGTAACGAGTGCGTCCAGAGAATAGCAAGAATTGTTAGCGCCCAGCGTGTTTTATAAGGTCGAGTCGATGGGTGCAGTTTGAGTGCGAGCCACGTTAATAAGGGAACGAGAAAT
>NZ_LWFT01000872.1:0-11187 GCF_001635105.1 Oleiphilus sp. HI0079 | reverse complement strand
TCACTCGTTAAACAAAGCGCGAAAGCGGCAGCCTGCCGGAATATTTCATTAAAAGGTAAATCCATGACAGATAAAGCATTACGTACCGAAGCCCTCCTAAAGGCAATAGAGGAACGCATCCTCATTCTTGATGGCGCTATGGGTACGATGATTCAGAGATTAGGTTTTTCTGAAGAGGATTACCGAGGTACACGCTTCGCGGATATCGAACAAGACGTCAAAGGCAACAATGACCTTTTGTGTCTGACTCAAGCAGATGCGATTGCGCGCATCCATCGTGAATATCTTGATGCTGGTGCAGACATCATTGAAACCAACACCTTTAACTCCACAAAGGTATCGCAGGCCGACTATAACATGGAAGAGCTAGTCTACGAGCTCAACTATGAAGCCGCCCGAATTGCGCGGGAAGAGGCTGACAAAAAAACCGCCGAGACGCCAGATCGGCCTAGATTCGTTGCAGGGGCCGTCGGCCCAACCTCTAGAACCGCATCAATCAGCCCGGACGTAAACAATCCCGGTTATCGTAATGTCACCTTCGAAGAACTCTATGATAACTATTATGAAGCCGTAAAAGGCCTTGCCGAGGGTGGGTCCGACATCATTCTGATCGAGACGATCTTCGACACGCTGAATGCTAAAGCGGCGATATATGCTACCGAGCAGTTTTTCATAGACGAAGGCTACGCGCTGCCGATCATGATTTCCGGAACAATTACTGACGCATCAGGCAGAACGTTATCAGGGCAAACAGCCGAAGCGTTTCTCTACTCGGTACAGCACTGCAAGCCATTAAGCATAGGCTTCAACTGCGCTCTAGGTGCCGACGCATTAAGGCCTTACATCGAAGAGCTTTCAGAGAAAGCGAACTGTTATGTTAGCGCACACCCTAATGCTGGCCTGCCCAACGAATTTGGTGAGTACGACCAGACCGACGAAGAGATGGCGGCAATCGTCGAAACCTTTGCACAAAGCAATTCCATCAACATTATCGGCGGCTGTTGTGGCTCAACACCGGAGCACATCGCCGCAATTGCCCGACACGTTAGCAAGTACCCTGCTCGCAAGATCCCAACGATTGAACCGAAAGTTCGGCTATCAGGCCTTGAAGCTTTCGTTGCAGATGAGAACACGCTGTTCATTAATGTCGGTGAGCGCACCAACGTCACAGGCTCGCGACGCTTTTTGCGTCTGATAAAAGACGAGCAGTTTGACGAAGCCTTAGATGTCGCACGAGATCAAGTCGAGAATGGCGCACAGATTATCGATATCAACATGGATGAAGGCATGCTGGAATCCGCCAGCGCAATGGCCACCTTCCTCAATCTAATCGCATCTGAGCCGGACATCTCTCGCGTACCGATCATGGTGGATTCTTCGAAGTGGGAGGTGATTGAAAAAGGACTTCGTCATATTCAAGGCAAAGCCGTAGTGAACTCAATTAGCCTAAAGGAAGGCGAAGAACAGTTCGTCAAACACGCCAAGGCCTGCATGCGTTATGGAGCAGCCGTTGTCGTGATGGCCTTTGATGAACAAGGCCAGGCAGACACCTTTGAGCGAAAAATTGAGATCTGTAAACGCTCCTATGATGTGCTCGTGGGGCTTGGTATGCCACCGTCAGATATTATCTTTGATCCAAACATCTTCGCTGTCGCTACCGGAATTGATGAGCACAACAATTACGCAGTCGACTTCATTGAAGCAACCCGATGGATTAAAGAAAACCTCCCCCACGCGAACATTTCAGGCGGCGTGAGCAACGTGTCATTCTCATTCCGCGGCAATGACGCAGTGCGCGAAGCCATCCATTCTGTATTTTTATACCACGCGATTAAAGCTGGCATGAACATGGGTATCGTGAATCCTGGCCAGCTCGTCATTTATGATGAAATCGACCCGGAATTGAAAGAGCGCGTTGAAGACGTGGTCATGAATACGCGAGACGATGCCACAGACCGACTACTTGAAATAGCGGATAAATTTAAAGGCACTGGCGGAGAAAAGCAGGTTGAAAATCTGGAATGGCGGGAGCTACCTGTCAATAAGCGCCTAGAACATGCTTTGGTGAAAGGCATCACTACATTTATTGTCGACGATACAGAAGAAGCGCGACAACAAGCCGCCCGTCCAATCGAAGTGATTGAAGGCCCATTAATGGATGGCATGAACGTCGTTGGGGACCTATTTGGCGCCGGCAAGATGTTCCTTCCACAAGTAGTTAAAAGCGCTCGCGTAATGAAACAGGCGGTTGCTCACCTGATACCCTATATCGAAGCAGAGAAAAGCGGCAAAGCACAATCCAAGGGCAAGATTCTAATGGCGACCGCTAAGGGCGACGTGCACGACATTGGCAAAAATATCGTGGGCGTTGTCCTTCAATGCAACAATTACGAAGTCATCGATTTAGGTGTCATGGTTCCTGCAGACAAAATCATAGCGGCGGCAAAGGAGCACAATGTCGATGTTATCGGCGTTAGTGGATTAATCACGCCGTCACTCGACGAAATGGTCCATGTCGCAAAAGAAATGCAACGCGATGGCCTGAACGTCCCGCTTATGATTGGCGGCGCGACAACGTCTAAAGCGCACACAGCGGTTAAGATTGAGCCCGTTTATGAAAATAATATTGTGGTATATGTAACGGACGCTTCTCGCTCAGTCAGTATTGCAACAACACTGCTAAGCGAAGGCCAAAGCGAGCAATTTGCCAAAGATATCCGCGAAGAATACGAAACCATCCGCGAGCGACGTAAAAACCGCGTTAGCCAAAAATCACTGCTAAGCTACGACAAAGCGTGCGCAAATAAAGCGGCTATTAACTGGGAAGGCTATCAACCCCCGAAACCGACATTTCTTGGATCGAAGGTTTTTGAGAACTACCCGCTCGAAACATTGGTTGAGTACATCGACTGGACACCCTTTTTCATCTCCTGGGATCTTGTCGGCAAATATCCAAAGATCCTGAGTGATGCAACCATTGGCGAAGCAGCAACAAACTTATTCAACGATGCCCAAGAAATACTAAAACAAATGCTTGCGGACCCTCGTATAACGGCAAACGGGGTAATTGGTTTCTGGCCGGCCGCATCGATTACAGACGACAGCATCGTACTGTTCACAGACGAAAACCGCTCGGAAGAGCTTACTCGTCTCCATCATTTGCGCCAACAAAACGATCTGCCTGGGAAACCAAATCTCTCGCTTGCCGATTTTGTAGCGCCATGCGAAAAAAGCATTCATGATTACGTTGGTGGCTTTGCGGTCACCGCGGGATTAGGTGCTGAAGAACTGGCAAAGGAATATCAGGACGCAGGTGACGACTACAATTCGATCATGGTCAAAGCGCTTGCTGACCGGTTAGCTGAGGCATTTGCCGAGCATATGCATGAGCGTGTTCGAAAAGAGTTCTGGGGCTACGCCAAAGACGAGGCTTTGGACAATAACAGCCTAATCAAAGAAAAGTATGTTGGAATCAGGCCTGCTCCGGGATACCCCGCCTGTCCTGACCACACAGAAAAAGAGACGCTATTTGAGCTTCTCGATGCGACAAACAATGCAGGCATGAAGCTCACTGAACATTTTGCGATGACACCTGCTGCATCGGTCTCAGGCTTTTACTTTTCACACCCAGAGTCCAAATACTTCAATGTGGGTAAAGTCATGCGTGATCAGGTAACCGCTTATGCTAAACGCAAAAATATGGGTCTTGCTGAATGCGAGAAATGGCTATCTCCGGTATTAAATTACGACACCTAGAAGACAGGCTAGAGATAATTCTATATCAGAATATATATATGATTTTTTATCAGTTTTGATGCTTAAACAAAGCTGATAAACTGCGCGCTTCAAAAATGGAGCAAGATGTAAACTTAGTGAGCGTGCCGCAGGCTCCGTTTTTCACATTGAATCAGGGCAGAAAACAAGTATGTATATTTACGACGACCTAGACTCGAAAATAGTCAAAGATCGTGTAGCGCAATTCAAAGATCAAACCGAACGATACTTCGCCGGTGAACTAGCTGCAGACGAGTACCTTCCTTTAAGACTTCAAAACGGACTGTATGTTCAGCGCCATGCGCCGATGCTACGTGTTGCGATTCCCTACGGAATGTTGAACAGTAAACAAGTTCGCAAACTAGCTGAGCTATCAAGAGACTTTGATAAGGGCTATGTGCATTTCACAACACGTCAAAATGTTCAGTTTAACTGGCCCGAAATCGCCGATGTGCCAGAAATGCTCTCACAATTGGCCAACGTTGATATGCACGCCATTCAAACGAGTGGCAACTGTATTCGTAACACAACAACCGACCAATTTGCTGGTGCTATCGCAGATGAAGTTGTCGATCCTCGTCCCTATTGCGAGATCATCCGCCAGTGGTCAACGTTTCACCCAGAGTTCGCGTTTCTGCCCCGTAAATTTAAAATCGCCGTAAATGCTTGTCCGAGTGCAGATCGCGCAGCTATTGCGGTTCATGATATTGGTTTGGAGCTTATCAAAAACGACACTGGTGAAATCGGCTTTCGCGTCCTTGTGGGCGGAGGTTTGGGTCGAACACCAATTATTGGCTCAGAGATCAATAGCTTTTTGCCTGAGAAAGATCTACTGACTTACCTCGAAGCCATTTTACGTGTTTATAACCGTCACGGCCGACGAGACAACAAGTACAAAGCGCGGATCAAAATACTCGTTAAAGCAATAACACCCGCGGTATTTAAAGAGAAAGTGGACGCTGAGTGGGAACACATTCGCAACTCAGAAATGCAACTCACTGCCGCTGAAATTGATCGTGTTAAAAGCTTTTTTACCGAGCCTGCATACGAAACACTTCCGCGTGAAGGCGCTGAGCTCCGTAAAGCGTTAGCCGAATCAACAGGCTTTGCAAATTGGATCAAGCGCTGCACCGACGAGCACAAAGTAGATGGCTATCGAATTGTGACGCTTACACTTAAGAAAACCGGCATCCCTCCCGGTGACGTCACCGATGGCCAGCTGGATATCATCGCTGATTTGGCTGATCGTTACAGCTTTGGTGAAATTCGCGTCACGCACGACCAAAACCTTGTTTTGGCAGATGTAAAAGAAGCAGAGCTATACGCACTGTGGAAAGAGGCGCAATCTGCCGGTTTCGCAACACCAAACCTTGGCATGTTGACCGATATCATCTGCTGTCCGGGCGGTGATTTCTGTGGTTTGGCAAACGCCAAATCGATTCCGGTTGCAGAGCAGATTCAGCTTGAGTTTGAAGATCTGGATTACCTTTACGACCTCGGGGAGTTAGAACTTAACATATCGGGCTGCATGAACGCCTGCGGCCATCACCACGTTGGCAATATCGGCATCCTCGGAGTTGATAAGCGCGGAGAAGAGTTCTACCAAGTCTCTCTTGGCGGTGACTCTGGTCGAGACGCATCGATTGGCAAGATTCTCGGCCCGTCTTTTGCCCGCAAGGACATGCCTTCGGTCATTAGAAAAATCATTGATGTGTTTGTAGAAAAACGTCAAGAAGACGAGTTATTTATCGACACTTATAATCGAGTAGGAATGGATCCATTTAAGGAGCGCGTATATGCCAAAGCTAATTAATCTCGAAAGCGCTATCGACAATACTTGGCAGATTTTAGAGAAGGACTTTGAGGGCTCACCTACGCCGAACTCACTCGTACCCATGAGCTACTTTATTGCGAATGCGGATGCAGTCTTAGCAAACGGAGACATTGGCGTATGGCTTGATAGCGACGACCAACCTGAAGATCTTCCGGCCGAAGCATCAACACTCCCATTAATCGCAGTAAACTTTCCCAAGTTCATTGATGGTCGCGGTTATTCCATTGCGCGATTTGTCCGAGAGCGCCTAAGCTACGAGGGAGACTTGCGTGCCATAGGTGATGTACTTTTGGATCAACTCTTCTTTTATAAACGCTGTGGGTTTAGCAGCTTCCTGCTACGCGACGAGATTGACACTGAAAGAGCCCTAGCGGCATTTGGTGATTTCGGAGAGGTATACCAAGCAGCGAACGACCAACCAAAACCACTATTTCTGCGGAGATAGCTAGGCCTCTGACAGAGTTGAGTTGTTAAATAAGGGCGCCCTAAAGGCGCCCTTCTCCACTTTTAAGCACGTCAATTAATGGTGCAAGCTGCTTCTCGAAAGGCTTTGATGCCTTAACGGCATCTTTGTAGATGGGTTGACGAACCTGAGCGATAGACGCAGTGCGCACTGCACGCTTGTTTTTATGGAACATCAAACAAGCGCTTTCCATCTCCAAATCACAGTAGTCGAGCAAGCGCTGAATCTCACTTTCAGAATCTGAGACCATTCTCTCGTAATTTGCGTCGTAGATCCGGCCAGGGAAGGTATCAACTAACGTCGCCATTAGCTGCTCGTAGAGGTTGTAATACATTCCGAGCTCTCGCAGCTCATTCTTATACGAATGTGTTCCGGCAAAGTTCTGTTTGTAAATAGAGAAACACGTTTCAAGAGGATCACGGGTACAGTGAATAATCTTAGCCTCGGGCAAAGCCGCAGCAATAAACCCCGCCATCATATAGTTGTAAGGCATCTTATCAGTAAAAAACTCGGGCAAGTTATTGCCTCGCTGGGCCTGCATCGCTCTCACCTGAGACAAATAGTTTACAAACGCTCTCTGCGCAGCCTCTGCGCGAACTCCAGCATCAGCCGAGCTCATCACTACTTCCGTTTCACGCTGAAAGCACTCACTCAAGACCTGTAACTCACCCTCCGCACCAACACGCGAGTGGCTTGATAAGATCTGCTCAACGAGCGTTGTACCCGATCGAGGCATTCCCAGAATGAAGATCGGTGCCGCTCCGTCTTTGACCTTGGGCAAACTCTCGCACGCCCCTAAGAACGGACCACTGAGTGCTTCGATAATCTTAGAGAACACATCTTGCATCTCAGAATGTGCATAGTGATAGCGAGAGCGATTAATCGTGTTGCCCATCTGAAGGTACTTGAAGCTCTTTTCAGCGTCTCCCTTCCTGTCGTAGTACATGCTCACAACGTAAGCGATGTTCATCTTCGCATCTTCGTTCAAGCCGCGTTGACGCAAGCGCTGCTCGTACTGCGGAACAATTTCTTCAAGCAACGCTTGCTTCTTACCCTTACCATGAACAATCAGATTTCTAACAACACCGACTTGACCAGGATTAGCACGCAATGCCTTTTCGAAGTATCTGTAGGCCTTATCACCCTCACTTAGACGGCTGAGACACATACCCTTAAAATTTAGTAGCTGCGCATTTTGAGGCTGTTTTTTTAGCAAGGCATTCACTAACGCCAACGCCGCTTCCTCTTTATGAACAGCAATCAAAATACCAACGTACTGTGCCGACAAGGCCATGTCATCCGGTGACTCTTCGAGCAATAGACGGACCCATTTTTCAGCAAATACATTTTCCCCGAGCTGAGAGGCAACATTTACCGCCTGCTTAATCAGAGCGGTATCTTGGGGCATGTTGTCGATCGCTAAGGCAAACAGAGGGAGCGCCTCACGCGCTCTTTTCGTTTGAACCAGCACCATTGCAAGTCTCGCATTAACAATGGGATTCTCAGGCTCTAAACTGGTTAAAGATCTATAGAGTGCTTCCGCTTCACGATATTTTCCTTGCTGATGAAGCTGACTTGCTCGGTTGAATTGTTCTTGCATGACTTCCCTTAAAATACAGCGGGCAATTTGGTGTAGAGGACGGAGAGAACCGTATCATGCTTTGGAAGATAAAAACGCGGAGCCGGCCACATCGCCGGCGTATTAGCAACTCAAATAAACAAACTAAACGGTCTTGGTTTAGTAAGCGTGGCTAACAGAGTTTTGAGCGTAATATTGAGCTGGGATATGGCAGCACTTCTACTTGAGGGGAGCACTTCCTGAGCTTCTTTTAGCAAACGTTGCGTAGGTTCAAGAAAGTCTGGAAGCGCCTCCATGCACAATCTAGCCTCATTGAGACACTCATCGTCTAACACATTCAAAAGGCCACTTTCGTTCATTAAAAGATCTAGCTTCTTGATACGAGAGCGCAACAAACGCACACTGCGGTAGTGCTCAGCACTAACCAACTCTCCGCTAAGGCTAACAGCTTCACGCACAAAGCTGGCAAGCAGCGCAACCTGCTCGGCAAGACGCTCTTTATTGACTGGAGCCGAGTGGTCCAAGTCCAATCGCAAAGCTGCTGCTTTGAGCAAGCTATAGGCCGCTCCATTGACCCGCTTAAAGAACATCGTACTTGCCAACTTTAACGGGGAACGACAATCAAAAAGACTATCAAAACCATCGCGCTTCATTACCAAATCACTGACTTGATTCGCGACCACCAAAATTTGCATCTCAAGGTTTAACTGCTGCTCGCCAATATTATGAGGGTAACCTGTCCCATCTTCGTTGGCGTGGTGATGCAACACAAGCTCAGCGACTAAGGTATCATCTGATATGGCTTCTTCGAGCAGACTATACGCAACCAAAGCGTGACTTTTTTGACCATCCACGCTTTCTGGCCCTTTGATCGCACCAACACGTTCCCGCATCAAAGAAAAGTAATCACCGATACGATAATCATCCATATAAAGACCAATATCCTGTGTCAACCCGGCATAGAACAGCGCCCTCTTTCGACGATCTTCAACATCGAGCTGATCCGCGATTAACACGCTAAATATCGAGCAAAATAAACCTTTCTCAAAATCCATCATAGAGTTGGCGTTTAGGCGAGACAACGCCTCCATCACCGCAGGATAATGCTCAAGGTTTGAGCAATAATGTCCAACTCTTGGCCAAAACTCGTCGTGAGACTCAATAAGAGCATTCAACGGATCGTAAAACGAAACAAAGCCACGTGCAGACTCTACTATCGCAGTAGCATTCATGGTGAGGGTTGGCTGGATATGCTTTTTCGTACCCATGTTGTGTAATGGTCTCCAAGACATCAGCCGGCTGGGCCGACTCACGAAAACACGTTCTGATGATGGTAAAGTCGCAAAAAAACAATCAAACGAAGCGACAACTATCTCTTAACTTTAGAAGAGATTTTGAGGAGTACAAAAGCTTACTTAGAGCAATTCGTCACAAGATATAAAGATTAATTTCTGAATATTCATAAGTGCAGAGGACGCCTGAAATAGCAAATAAAAATGGGCGCAAAAGCGCCCATTAAAACGATATAACGAATTGGATTATTCGATCATTAAGGCATTAGGATCAACAACACCTGGATTGCTCTTTAAAACCACTGAGCCTGAATTATCAACACTGGCCTGACCAATGATAGGTTGAATCGCTAAGTTGCGCTGATCTTGAGAAACCTGCTCTGGCTTGGCCTCTTTCTGACGTTGAACTAACAACTCTTGATTAAGCGCAGTTATTTCTTTGCGCAAGCGCCCTAGCTCATTATTCGAATTAGACAGCTGACCTTTGACTGAAGCAAGCCGTTGCGTTGCAGCAGTTCTTGCGCTCTCAGCTTCTTCCAAAGCGACAGCCAATCTGTCTACCTCTGCCCGCGTATCTTTTTGACGTTTAACAATTGCATTGTACGCAGCGCTGCGCTGACCCAACTCTTTCACTTTACCGTTTAGGGTGCTTTGAAGAGTACGCGCTTTTTTCTGCGATTCAGCCAAGCGCATCTCAAGCTCAGAAACCAGCTGAGAGCTGCTTGAGAACTCTTCTTCAATCAATGCGATTTTTTGCTTCTGTGTATCAATAATTTGCTCGGCAATACCAAGCTGCGATGCAGTGTCACCCTTAACCTGCTCTAGAAATCGTGTGCGCTTTTGAGCTGAAGTCAATTGGTCATTTAACTCTGCGATCGAATTCGATTTTAAAGAAACATCTGATTCTAGCTCTGCTATCAATGCACTTTTTGCCGACAACTCAAGCTCAAGCGCATTTTTTTCCAACGTTGTGTTCGTTAAGACACCCGCTGAAACCGCAAAGCCAATTGAGGCCACGCCCAGCATCGCTAATCTGAATTTACTTTGTTTTTTAAGGTGCGCTACCCACTCATTCGCCAACGCTTCGCTATTTTCAACGCTAACACTAGGCTCTACTTCTTTGTCAGTCATCACCGTTCACCCAAATGACACTCAGATCCATCTGTTAATTAAATGTGAAAAAGTTCAAAATACCATTCCTTAAAGACTAGCACGTCCGCCCTGTTTGGCTAACTTAATCATCTAAAAGTAGAACTATGAACGATTTTTACACCCGCATCGCTCAATCTGACATTGGCAAAAGCATTTTCGACGGCATCGGGCTACCAAGCCCGCCAAAGCTAAAGCGCTCGCCCGAGGTTTCTTTAGAGCAACCCAGAGGTCGCATTCTTGTTGCCGGAGCACTCAATGCAACAGCAATGCGCAGAACACTGTCTGAACTATCCAGCACCGATGCAAACATCTCTATGCCTTTTTGGGATGAAGCGTCGTCAGCCGCTCTATTTTCAAAACACAATGCAGCAAGTCAAAAGAAGATCGAGCAGATCAGCTTCAATCAAGTTTCTAATCACAAATTCAAAGCACTGATCTTTGATGCCACAGGCATTAACGCTATTGAACAATTAAAGACACTGTATGTTTTCTTTCATCATGCACTCAAACACTTAAAACTTGGCGGCCGAGTAATCTTGATCTCCAAAGCAGAAGAAAATTGTAACGAGAAGGAGCAGCTCGCCTGCATTGAGGCTATTAGAAGCTTTACCCGTTCAATTGCCAAAGAGATCGGTAACAAGGGAGCCAATGCAAACCTTTTGGAGTTAGAAAAAGGCGCAGAAAAGAACATTATCAGCCCTCTTTCCTTTTTGCTTTCACGCAAATCTTCTTATGTGACTGGCCAGTCGTTAGTGTTACGCAATGCAAAACAACTCCCCCCTAATTGGCATAAACCGCTAAAAGGAAAAACGGCGCTAGTGACAGGCGCAGCATTTGGGATTGGCTCTGAAACGGCCCGAGTATTGGCTCGTGACGGAGCCGTCGTCGTCTGTCTCGACATCCCTGCTAACCAAGCAGCTCTCACCCAGTTTGCTTCAAACATTGGCGGGCATGCGATAGCACTCGATCTCATGGCGGACAATGCCGTGAATGAACTGATTCAAACACTCACATCGCAACTCGGCGTATTGGACATTGTCATCCACAATGCCGGCATTACACGAGACAAAACGCTCAGAAAAATGAGCGCTGA
>NZ_LWFT01000871.1:0-1032 GCF_001635105.1 Oleiphilus sp. HI0079 | reverse complement strand
CGTTCGCTAAATCCGAGCTTGGATACTGACCAAGATCCTCTAGCGCGAGTGTGGTTAACTCAAAACCCGAACCGTCTTCCCCAGAACCAATAAATCCAACCTCAAGACTCGTTAGCTCTTTAAGCTGGCTTGCAAGTGATAGGTCCATCTCGAAGCCTGCCAAGGCCCAAGCTTTCGTGATCGGCGCGTTAACCGGCAACATGAGTATTTGATAGGGCTTGTTTTGCAGCACAACCGTACTAGCCAGGCCGCCCTGCTCCGCCGCGGCACTTAACAACGATTGAAACGGAAAATGTGTCAGCTTTACGATACTGCCCGTACTTGCAATCAGCTGCCCATCGAGCGAGGTCAGCATCATCAGATCCGCACCAATACGGGCACCATGATTTGCCAGCACAGACACAATGGTAGACTCATCACCCGTTAACACCGCGGTCTTAAAACCAAAATCAGCCGTCAGCACTTGAGCTGACTCAAACAACTGCTCAGATCGAATATCCAGCAGTTGTTCAAATACGTTTTGACCAACAATCAGTTTGTCTTTTGCTTGCGCCTCAACGCTAGAATTAGTGGCGAGAATGACCGCTAAAATCGTCGTTAACGAGGAAAGAAAGATCAACCCTACGAACGACAGCAGTATTTTTGATCTTAGTCCAATATTAGTCATCATATCGATTTCTAAAACGCGAGAACTTTTTAATCGGCTGCGGCGCAATAAGATCGAGAGTTACCGTCATTGTCTCTTTATCGTCCACCTCGAACATGATTGGCGCATTGATGTTTTCCAACCATGGATGCCAAACCGCAATTTTTTCAGGTGTTTCGGAAAAACGGAGTGTTCCAGACTCATCTGTCACACCATAGCTTGGCCAAGGTGAGACAAAGATATAACCCAGCATGGCGTCGTGAATGTTGCATCCCAACACCACAACACCTGCCTCGCCGAACACCACCGGCTCTTCAGGCACACCTGCATAGAGCTTTATTTCGAACCGCTTTGGCTCAGAGAAGGAGTAAACATGGTGGCGAATA
>NZ_LWFT01000870.1:0-816 GCF_001635105.1 Oleiphilus sp. HI0079 | reverse complement strand
TCCAGATTTTTAAGGTCGTAAGTAGCGCCGATGTGCAGCTCATCGCTATTCTCTGCTCCTGGGCTTAGGTATCCTTCTCCGCAAACGACGCATGACAGATTGGCAAGTTCGGTGCTGAGAAGTTGACTGGTTTGACCTCTTAGCTGTTTAAGAGGTAGTTCGAGGTCAGGGATAAGATCCTTGACTCCAAAGGCATTGCAGAGCACGACGTATTCTGAGTTAAGAGTCTGGTCGGGTGTTTCAACGAGCCAGCTCTTGTCTTGCGCTTGTTCTAACCCAATGGCTTTGGTACTTCCGATAAACTGGACGTTAGCTCGTTGCAGCACATATTCAGCAAACGCTTTGGTATCAAGCCAGCCAGACTGCGGGAAAAAAAGACCTGTACTGTTAATCGCGATGCGGCTCTTGAACGACAGCTCGTCGGACGGCAATTGCTGAACAAAGCTGCTAGGTGGAGCATAATGCCTGATGAATTCATCTTGGCGCTGCTGTTCGTCTCCTGACCAAGCGAGTTGCGCAAGGCCGACAGGGTGCCAAAATCGGCCTTCACTGCTTTGCTGCATCCTTTCGTAGTAGCCTTGTGCCATATTGTGGGCGTGAAAAAGCAGCTTGCCCTCCGCATTCACCTGTCTTGGATATTTTGCGTACATAATTAATTGAGGTTGCGAGCTTGCCCCTGCTAGAGGCTGGGTAGCCCTGTCGATTAGCTTTACATCAAAACCATGCCTCGAAAGCGTAAGGGCTTGTACCAACCCGGCAATACCTGCTCCGATTACGATAGCACTGTGGTTGTTCAGGTCATTGATCGCGGCTTGG
>NZ_LWFT01000869.1:0-1511 GCF_001635105.1 Oleiphilus sp. HI0079 | reverse complement strand
GCTGGCAGGAAATACCGACATCGCCGTACACTCGATGAAAGATGTGCCAATGCACTTCCCAGAAGGGCTCGAACTCGCCGCCATCTGCAAACGAGAAAGTCCGTTCGACGCATTTGTAAGCAACCAATACGATTCCATTGACGCACTACCTGAAGGGTCCGTTGTTGGAACCTCTAGTTTAAGGAGGCAAAGCCAAATTGCTGCCCTTCGGCCAGACCTGCAGATTAAAGGCTTGCGCGGCAACGTCAACACGCGCCTCGGCAAACTTGATGCCGGAGAGTACGATGCCATCATTCTTGCCGACTCAGGTTTACGTCGACTTGGCTTTCACGATCGAATTAAACAAGTGCTGCCTGCTGAGCAGTCTTTACCCGCCGTAGGCCAAGGCGCGCTCGGGATTGAATGTAGAAGCAACGATACCGAAATAAAAAAATTGCTCGCACCGCTAATTGATGAAGAAACCAACCATTGTGTTTTGGCAGAACGAGCGATGAATACACGCCTTGAAGGCGGGTGCCAAGTACCCATTGCCGGCTTTGCTGAACTGAATGGCGATATACTCACTCTTCGAGGTTTGGTCGCCGCAATTGATGGCTCGAAAATTCTCACCGCAAAAAGTTCGATTTCGATCAAACAGAGTCAGCCAAAAGTGCTTGGTATCGATATCGCCGAGCAGCTCCTCGAGCAGGGAGCCGAAGCACTTCTTGAAGCTGCGTATCAATCATGATCAAAGCCATTCTCGAAGGGCACAAAGTACTTGTCTGCCGACCTGAACCGTCAGCCTCTGAGCTGTGCAAGGTATTGGAGTCAGTTGGCGCAGAGACCTACTCCCTGCCTTGTATTGAGGTGCGAACGCTTGCTCTGACACCTCAAGTCAAAAACATCATTTATGCCCTTGATCAATACGAAAAAGTGGTCGTGGTGAGCCAACATGCAGCAACACAGTTGATCCACTACGTGGATGAGCTGTGGCCCCAAGCGCCGGCTGATCAGAAGTGGTTCGGTATTGGCCGAAAAACCACCCAACTGCTTGCAGAAGCAGACCTCAGCGTCTCCATCCCGGATCAGGACTATAGCAGCGAAGGCCTGCTCGATACGCCTGAACTTAATCACGTCAAAGGCCAAAAGATTCTGATTGCGAAAGGCAAAGAGGGTCGAAGCAAGCTGGAGCAAGGCTTGAGGGATCGAGGGGCAAAAGTCACCACAATTGAATTATATGAGCGCGTTACACCAGAATACTCCGATCAAACGCTTCAAGAGAGTATCAGTGATTTTGGCGCGACCAGCATTGTCACTCTCAGCGCAGAAACCTTAGACAACCTCCATTCTCTCGCAAAATCTATTAGTGCAACCCCAACGGGGACTAGGCTTATCGTTCCGAGCGAGCGCGTAGCGAAGCATGCTCAAAGCTTGGGTTATCAAAAGACGCAGGTTTCTGAACAGCTCAGACCAATCGATATCATTAAAGCTCTGGCTCGGCCCGCTTAAATGAACAATTGCTAAGTGAAAAG
>NZ_LWFT01000868.1:0-1315 GCF_001635105.1 Oleiphilus sp. HI0079 | reverse complement strand
GAATGGGTAAAATGCTGATCGAAGCTTTGGATCAATCATCGGAAGCAAGGTTAACCGCTGCTGTCGTGCTGCCAGACAGCTCCGCTATTGGTGCAGACGCGGGAGAGTTGGCTGGGCTGGGAAAAAATGGCGTAAAAANTGTTGGTGAGCTTTCTGCCGTTGTTGATGATTTTGATGTGCTGATCGATTTTACAGCTCCTGATGCCACTCTAGTGAATGCTGCGCTTTGTGCCGAGCACGGTAAAGGTATCGTGATTGGTACGACCGGATTTACTCCGGAAGAAGAGCGCACGCTGCTTGCTTGCCAATCGCATGCGGCGATGTGTAAAGCTGCTAACTTTAGTACGGGCGTGAAC
The DNA here is from genome assembly GCF_001635105.1 of Oleiphilus sp. HI0079. Taxonomy (NCBI): domain Bacteria; kingdom Pseudomonadati; phylum Pseudomonadota; class Gammaproteobacteria; order Oceanospirillales; family Oleiphilaceae; genus Oleiphilus; species Oleiphilus sp. HI0079. The sequence goes on along the minus strand of NZ_LWFT01000868.1, from coordinate 959 downwards.
GTGTGCCTGAATCTTCTGCAGAAAGCGGCCGAGATACTTGGTGATGCGTATGATGTCGAAATCTACGAAGCGCATCATAAGCACAAAGTTGATGCTCCGTCGGGTACGGCACTTGCTATGGGGCAATCCGTTGCGGACGGACTTGGTCGCAATCTGCGCGAAGTTGCAGTCTATGGCCGTGAAGGACAGACTGGCGCGAGAGATAAAGAAACGATTGGTTTTGCTACTGTTAGAGGTGGTGATGTAGTGGGTGATCATACCGTTATGTTTTTGGGTGAGGGTGAGCGCGTTGAAATAACCCACAAAGCGTCAAGTCGCATGGCTTTTGCAAATGGGGCTGTTCGCGCTGCGGCTTGGTTAGATGGTCAAAATCCGGGGCTCTATGAAATGAGAGATGTCCTTGATTTGAAGTAGCAGTCCTTTAAAAAGAATGTAATTGCATAGACACAAAAATGTGAAATGTGTACAATGCCGCCGCTTGAGGAAAGCGTCGTTCGTACGCTAAGAATTATAAGAAAAGCGAGGTGGAATTTATTCGGCCTCGCTTTTTTGTAAGTATTTACCATACTTGATACGCCTCAGGCCCGCCAAAGACGGTTTCTTTCGATTCGATAATCAAACTGCTTAGCCAAGCGCGAGGAACTGGTGTTGACTAAACCCGCAATTTTAGCTCTTGAAGACGGCTCCATTTTTAAAGGTATTTCTATCGGCGCAGATGGAGAAACCACTGGAGAAGTTGTTTTTAACACCGCAATGACAGGGTATCAGGAGATCCTTACTGACCCTTCTTATGCTAAACAAATTGTTACCCTAACTTATCCCCATATCGGCAATACTGGCGTCAACTCCGAAGACGTAGAAAGTGATCAGATCTGGTCTGCTGGTTTAGTGATCAGAGATCTGCCCTTAGTTGCCAGTTCGTGGCGCTCAGAAAAGCCTCTCGATGCCTATTTGAAAGA
>NZ_LWFT01000867.1:0-1546 GCF_001635105.1 Oleiphilus sp. HI0079 | reverse complement strand
ATCCTCCCCGCGCCTTAGATACAGATCGTAATCGATATCGTCAGGAAGAGTTAACTGTCGTTCTTTTGCTGCCCATTGGCAGAAAGAGGCAAAGCTTCCTGACAGTAGATGATTTTTTATCGAAGGAATGCTGAGGTATTGATCGGTCTTGCGCACATCGCGCTGTAATGCGTCGAAACCCAAGCGCCACCGCTGTGTTTTTTCTCTTTTCCGTTGCTCGCCCTGACTGGCTGTGACGGTCTCCTGCACCGCGAGCTGGAGCGCGGATCGATCAAGCTGTATTTGTGATTTTTTGCCGACCATAGAGAGCGGCCTATATTGTTGGTCTTTGGTTTTCTGGTAGCAGCAGGGAGAGAGAATCAACGCCTTGGAGCGGTAATATGCTACTTGCTTGAGCATCTCAATGTGCAAGTCGCCGCAGGCATGAAGCGCCATAAACGTGTGCTCAGGGTGCGCACAAAAATCTGGCAAAGGTGCCAACACATTTTGGTGGTGGTAATAGATCTCGAGTCGGTCTCGCTTTGCCAGTTTGCTTCCCAGATCAACGAGCTTCTGGTCCCACTCAAGGCAATGAACGGGTTGCTTCATACTGCGTTGAACAACTCGGCTTAAATGTCCTTTTCCCGAGCACCAATCAATAATGGGCGTGTTTATTTTGTTTAGGCTTTTTGCAAAAGCCAGCACCTGCAGCCATTTTCGGCCAGGAATTCCAACTTGGTCAAAAGGGCCTATCGATAAGTCTGTGTGGGCTTGAATTGGCTCTGGAGAATAGTTGTACAGAGCGTCGCATAACTCTGGCATTCGTTGCCTGAACCAGTCTATACGAGCAACAGGGTCGCGATGCAGCGCATGCGCCGTTTGGTCGTCCAAGCTTAATAGATCGTGTTTGAGGGCGGGTTGATATTTGAACCAAGCTAGCTGCTTACTGACAAACGGCTTTTCTTGCCACAGCGCTGCGTGCTCTGATATCACGTGATCAAGTTGATTAAACGCCGTGCCAAGCTTGCTCGTTCTCATTGGTGCATCAAAGGGGTTAGAGGTCTTTCAATTTAGCAAGAAAAAAGCCGCAACATAAAGTTTGAATGATAAAAGATACTAAAAACAATGGTGATGGGAGCGCATGCGTGGTCTCTCATCGATTGGATCGTTTAAGTCGCTATATTTAAAACCGAGAGCAAAAAACGAAATGTGCGTGATGATGCCTTTCTTTTTCAGCATTGGTGAAATCGGTTTGCGTATTCGCCCGTATTGAATATGAACGCTCTCGTTTTGCGTGGGTGGTAAACGAAATGGATTGTTAAGCACATAGTCTTTTTCAGCGATGCAGAGCGGGTGTTGACGACGCCACTATCATGGGTGTTTTTATCGAGAAAGGTGTTCTCCGAGAGTGGTCGATCTGGTTACATTTTAAGCAGGCTTAAAAGTTGATCTATCGCTTATCTCGACTATAAAAAACGACATTGGTGAAGAGCGCGAACTAAAAAGTTTGCGACAACTTTCTACATGTTTATGTTGGCAGGGGTTGAGCGTGAAGTTATTTAAAACC
>NZ_LWFT01000866.1:0-825 GCF_001635105.1 Oleiphilus sp. HI0079 | reverse complement strand
GTGTCTCTCAAGCGTTAAGTTTTTCTAACTTTAATAGCCTGACGGTTCGACTATCGGCGTTCAGTACAGTGATCTTAAAACCTTCGAATCGAGTCTCATCGCCTCGGTTGGGCAAGCGGCCAAATCGTTTGATCGCGTACCCACCAATCGTATCGAACTCATCTTCTGGAACCTGAACATCAAAATACTCGTTAAACTCCTCGATCGTTGTGAGTGCTTTTACAGTAAACTCTTTATCGCTAAGCGTTTTGATGTTGGTCTCTTCTTCGATGTCATGCTCGTCCTCAATCTCGCCAACGATCTGTTCTAGCACGTCCTCGATAGTGACGAGTCCTGACGGCGTACCATATTCGTCTATGACAATTGCCATATGGTTACGATTTCGCTTGAAGTCTTTGAGCAGTTCATTCAATCGTTTGCTTTCCGGTATCTTCGAAGCAGGGCGAAGCAAATCTATCACGGCGCTTCGTCTCAATTCGCCCTTTAGAGCGAGAGGAAGGAGGTCCTTCGCGAGTAGGATGCCTTCAAGCTCATCATCTGAGTCTCCAAACACGGGGAAGCGTGAATGTGCAGATTCGATGATATCATCAATATACTCTTCGGGGTCTGCATCTGCGTTCACGGTAATCATCTGGGAGCGCGGTATCATGACTTCACGCGCCTGCATTTTGGTAACCTGAATGGCACCTTCAATAATGCTCAGTGCGTCTGCGTCCAGAACGTTTCTTTGCTCTGAATCTCTTAAGATTTCAAGCAGTTCATCAACGCTATCAGGTTGATCAGAAAATGCTTGCGATATGCGTTCTAGCCAGCTTTTCGAAGCTG
>NZ_LWFT01000865.1:0-1732 GCF_001635105.1 Oleiphilus sp. HI0079 | reverse complement strand
AAGCTTGTCGGAATCGTACTCTGATTACCGCTACGCAAAGATTCGCATTTAGAATTGTACTCATGCAAATCTTGGTTGCTGGGCATGAGTGTTTTCGCAAAGGCGAGGTTGGATAGCGTGTATTCATGAGCGCAGTAGATGTCTGTCGAATCCGGTAGCAATTTGAATTTCTCGAGAGAGTGCAGCATCTGTTCGGCGGTGCCTTCGAAAAGTCGACCGCACCCACCTGAAAACAAAGTGTCTCCTGAAAATAAGCGCGGGCGATTGTCGAGCACTGTGAGAAACGCAATGTGGTCGAGAGTATGGCCGGGAACTTCAATAACGCGAAATTCCAAACCAAGTAATGTGAAGCAATCCCCTTCGACATGTTCATGTTCAACGCCAGCATAACGTGATTCTTTAAATCCAATGACCTTGGCGCTCGGGAATACTTGTTTTAGGCGTTCTATTCCCCCAACGTGGTCAGGATGATGGTGTGTGACTAATATGGCATCAAGCGATAATTGGTGCTGTTTTAAATGCTCCAACACGGGTTCAGCTTGACCAGGATCCACGACGATCGCAGTTTTAGCATCCTGAATACACCAGATATAGTTGTCGACAAATGCTGGTATTGCTTCAATCGTGATGGTGCCCATTTGCATCTCTCGTTTTTCTAGCTTCTGTTAGTTTTTGAAACTACGAGTATACTGCTTAAAGCATCCGATTTGCCTTACGCTTCCGAAACCTTTTAGGACGATACGATGTACCACAACGACTTCTTTCAAGAGAAAGATCAGGCTTCTTCTTTCATGGCTACTCAAAAAGAGCTGGAAGATTGGTTTCAATCAGCTATTGGACGGTCGTTGTTGGCGAATCAACGGCAGCGCCTGGGGAAGTTAGTTGAGCGATGTTATGGGTTTCACCAAGCTGAAATAGGTGTCTCACATCGAATCCCTGTTGGTAATGCAAGTGGCTTGGGTCATGGTTTCTATGTTGTACCAAGGGCTGAACCTGACATGCCTGAAAATACTGTAGTGTCACTGAGCACTGAGTTAGCTTTAGATCATGATTGCGCAGACATGGTTATTCTTCATCACGCTCTTGATTTTAGTGCAGACCCGCATCAAACGCTTAGAGAGGCTGCTCGGATTCTAAAGCCCTCTGGTCACCTTGCTCTTGTGGGCTTCAACCCGCTTAGTTTATGGGGAGTGCTGAAGCTTTGTAATCGCTCGTCAAGAGGCCTTTGGCGCAACCGTTTTATCTCGGGTCATAGAGTGTCCGACTGGTTAAATCTTCTCGATTTTAAGGTCGATACCATGCGTTACTATTTCTATGCGCCGCCGATAAATCATCCTAGTACTGCAAGCAGGTTTGGTTGGATCGAGAGTATACTCAACTCCAAAGTGCCTTTGGGAGCCTACTACGTTATCATGGCGCAAAAACAGCAAGGGGCGAGGATCAACCTACGCCGTTCTTGGCGTAAACCGGCAAAAGTTATTGGTATTCCGGTCGCCGGTCGCGCCTCCCGTACTATTTTGGATGATCATTCCGACAGTTAAATTTTATGGCAGCAGAGATAGAGATTTATACAGATGGCGCGTGTAAGGGCAATCCAGGTCCAGGGGGTTGGGGTGCACTGTTGTTGAGTGGACAGCATCGCAAGGAGATTTATGGCGGGGAGCTGGAAACAACAAACAATCAGATGGAGCTAAAGGCCGCCATAGAGGGTCTTAGAGCCTTAAAAAACCCA
>NZ_LWFT01000864.1:0-1308 GCF_001635105.1 Oleiphilus sp. HI0079 | reverse complement strand
GATGTATCGAATAGGTCTAAATATCGGACGCATGCATCAGGTTGGGTCAAGCAAACAGTTCGAGCATCGTCAAACCATGTCGCTTGAACAATGGGCAATAAATAGCAGAGCCTTCTTGCTGGAAAATGACTTCCTCCCAATGAGCTTACAAACCGCATACGATACGCTCACAGACGATCTAGTAAAAACGATGAAGTCGATATTGGCGCACCACAAAGCGAGAGATCAGCGCATTCACGGCGATTGCCACATGGGCAATATCCTTTGGCGTGAAGATCAGGCTTTTTTTGTAGACCTTGATGATTGCGTTATGGGCCCCGCAGTGCAAGACATTTGGTTATTATTATCAGGCGATCGACTTCAGCAAACCAGCCTCTTGAGCGAGTTCCTTGAAGGGTATGAAGAGTTTGCGAGCTTTGACCTAAAAGAGTTAAACCTTATTGAAACACTACGCACCATGCGCATCATGAACTACTCGGCATGGCTGGCAAAACGCTGGAAAGATCCGGCGTTTCCAATGCACTTCCCTTGGTTCAATACCGAGCGCTATTGGTCGGAGCACATCTTGGAGTTAAGAGAACAATTAAGCGCTTTAAACGAACCGCCCTTGCAACTTATGCCCTAAACTCTACAATCAGCACCTTTTAGAACGAGCTTTCATAATGAGACAAGATTCGAGCCAAAAAAGCGCAGACACAGTCAGTGTTCGCGCGCTGGTACTGGCCATCTTCCTGAGTATTGCCGGCACAGTTGGCGTTCTGGAGTGGCAGAATAAAATTCACCATCCCGAGAGCAAAGACCAGTTCGATCTAGCGAGCTATAAGGTCGTATTTGTGCCAACTGAAGACGAAGGCCAATATCGGCTTTCCCCAAAACCCTCATATCAAACTTCGTTTTGCCAAGAAGGCTATCTGTTTATTCGAAATGACAAAGATCATGCAATGCAAGGCCTATTGGTCGATTATAAAAACCGCGGAATTAAGTGCGAGCCACGAGATGTCGACAGCCAGAGCGTAAACGCAAATTCGGAAACCTTAGCGGAGCAATAAAGTGTCGGACAAAACGCCCGAACAAGAAGCAGACCAACTGTACTCATCCCCCCTTGATCAGCAAAACGATTTTAGGTTCGATGAGGCCGTTGCGCGTGTGTTTCCAGACATGATTCAACGCTCCGTGCCTGGATACAAAACGATTATCCCAATGATTAGTCTCATCACCGAGCGTTATGTTCAGAGTGATACTGCCTGCTATGATTTAGGCTGTTCGCTTGGAGCATCAACGCTCGCTATGCGCCACGGAGCCAAAAAT
>NZ_LWFT01000863.1:0-777 GCF_001635105.1 Oleiphilus sp. HI0079 | reverse complement strand
CGGACGTATCAAGGAGATCTTTAAAACCAGTAAGGGTAAATATGTCGCGCCAGCACCAATTGAGAATATGTTGATGGCCTCAGACGCTCTGGAAGTTGTATGTGTTGCCGGCGCTGAATGTCCTCAGCCTTATGCGATGGCTGTATTGTCGGAGCAATTTCAAGGGCAGCACAAAGACCCTTCTTTGAGAGAAAAACTTGAGCCAGCAATTGAAGCGCTAATCCAAAAAGTGAATTCACGCGTTGATCATCACGAGGCACTGCAGTTTATTGTTATCGTTAGCGATACTTGGGGTATCGAAAATGATTTCCTTACGCCAACAATGAAGATCAAGCGCGATGTCATTGAGAAGTATTATGAGAATAGAGTGACTGGCTGGCAAAAACAGAAGAAACCGATTGTTTGGGATTAATCTCAAGCGAATAGGATTGCCGTAGCTCGAAAATGTGCGGAACATTTAAATTGCTTGTTTCAATTTTTAACGAGTCCTTTTATCATTCGCGATACTTTCGGAAAGTTAACAGTTTTCGACAACTAACAATTCAAATAAAGGCATTCAACCGATTATGACTGCAATTCAGAACGTGACGCTTCCTTTAGAATCTGTTTTTAAATGGGAAAAAGAACGCGCCGATAAAGTCTACATGACTCAGCCTATGGGCAATGGTGTTGTTCAGGAATATACCTGGGCTCGAACTCTAAACGAAGCTCGCCGCATTGCTAGCTACCTTAAAGCTCAGAATTTCCCGCCTAAAAGCAACATCGCTATTCTTTCTA
>NZ_LWFT01000862.1:0-1359 GCF_001635105.1 Oleiphilus sp. HI0079 | reverse complement strand
AAAACACCAATAGATTTTGTTTTGTCACGACTTCCGAAGAGCTACGAAACAACGCGCCCAACCAAGGGATATCTCCTAGTAGCGGCACCTTACTTTCGCTCATTCGAACATCATCACGAATCAAACCACCTAAAACAATCGTTTCACCATCATCCGCAAGAACATTAGTTTTGATTTGACGCTTTGTCGTAATAATATCGGCTCCAGCCGTTGAAGGAGAAACACCAGAGATCTCCTGCTCAATTTCAAGACGAACCAAGTCACCCTCACTAATACTTGGCGTCACGATCAGTTTTACACCAACATCTTCGCGCTCAATCGTTGTAAACGGATCTGAAGTGCCTGCGCCGCCAGAACTCGACTGACCGGTAATAATCGGAATGTTCTCACCAACAATAATCGATGATTCTTGGTTATCCATTGTGATCACTTTAGGCGTTGATAGTACGTTCGCACCGGCATCACCCTCTAAGGCCTGAACCAATGCTCCCCAACTGACCCCATTACTGTTGGTATCACCCACGCCAAGCGTCAAACCCGTGGTCGGCGAACCCAAAAGACTTGGATCCAAATCACCNTTGGGATCGTTATCTTTATCAATTAAGGCACCAAGCAGGTTGGCCGCACTCAAACCAATCTCGTTGAAGTTGGTAAAGGCACCTGGAATAGATGCGCCTTCATCGTACAACGCCCACTGAATACCCAGTTTATTGTCTGTATTATCCTGAATCTCAACAATCGCAGCCTCAATCAGAACCTGAGCTCTGCGAACATCCAACTCCTCAATCACACCCTCAAGCTCTTGCAACAAGGAAGGCTCGGCACGTATCACTAATGCATTCAGGCCTTCGTCTGCATATACACTTGCATCAACCTTGGGCGCAGCCTGTCCTTTCTCTGCAGCTTCCTCACTCACTATGTCGCCCATCAATCCACTAAGAAGCTCAGCAATCTCTTCTGCATCGGCATGCTTCAACCTAACCACTTTCGTTTTGCCACCGGTTGAAGACGGCTGATCAAGCTTGGAAATAAGACTGCGCATTTTCTCTCGAAATGGCTCATCACCTCGAAGAATCAATCGATTACTACGCTGATCAGCTACGACAGAAAACTTGTTAGCGCCTTTGCTTTGAGCGGACTGACCAAGCTCACTCGGGGCCAGCTCCTCAAGCAGTTTAACCATATCGCCCACCCACGCCTCCTGAAGCTGAATAACTTCAAGCTCGTATTTCGATGGACTATCCAACTCATTAATAATTTTGCTGATGCGCTTTATATTAGATACGTGATCACTAATGATTAGAGCGTTGGCTGCCGCGACACCTGCTAAATGCCCATACTTTGCGACCATTGGTCGAA
>NZ_LWFT01000861.1:0-11695 GCF_001635105.1 Oleiphilus sp. HI0079 | reverse complement strand
CAAAGTCGGCTCGCCGAAAAGTGCGGAATTTCTGAACCAATTCGAGCAAGCGTTTCCTATGGTCGACATAGAGAGCCAATTAGTGCAGCTTCAGCCCGATATTATTTATGTACATAGCCTAAATGATATTGAGACGCTCAAACGCATTGTCGCGTTTCCGTGTCAGAAGATCCGCTTTTTTCACGACCAAAGGGCTTTCTGTCTTCGAGACCACAAATATACAACGATTGGCAAAAAGCCATGCGCGAAAAAACTGGGCCTGGATTGCTACAGCTGCCTAGGCTTTCTTAAACCATCTTCCATGCCTTGGAAAGTAGGGCTTAGAACGCTCGGCGAATTGAAAGCCTCATTAAAGCTCAACCAACAGTTCGATCGCGTTCTCGTTGGATCAAATTACATGGCTGAGCAGCTAAAGATGCATGACTTCGATGCAGAAAAGCTCGCGGTCGCCACCCTATTCTCCAATGCATTACGCCCTGCGGACCAAGAGACACCGCTAGTATTAGGTTCCTCAACGTCTTCAAATCTTGCAGATTCGCCCGTATCTAAACGGAAAAAACAACTACTGTTCGTCGGTCAGCTGGTGACAGGCAAGGGCCTGGATACTCTGCTTGAAGCACTTGCCAAATCTGCGCATGAGGTTGAACTCGTGGTCTGTGGGACGGGGAAAATGGAGCAAAACTATCAGCGTCAGTCAGAAGCCCTTGGATTAAGCCCGCGCGTTCGCTTCCTAGGACATCAAAACAGTGATCAACTGCGGAAACATTACCAACGTGCAGATGCCGTCGTCATTCCGTCCAGAGCACCCGAGACGTTCTGCCTGGTAGGGCTAGAAGCACTTGCAAATGGTACTCCGGTGATTGCAAGCAACACTGGTGGAATGAACGAATGGCTCAAACCCAACGTCAACGGCTTGGAATTTGAGGCCAACAACAGTGCCCAACTCGCATTTTCAATTGATCGCTACTTTTCAGACGTTCGCTTGCAAACTCGACTGCGTCAGTTTGCTCTGAAGAGCGACTACGGGCATTTCGCCCCAGAGCAGCACATTAACCTTGTGCACAACTTAATGACCAGCATGATGGAGGCTGCGTAATGAGCAAGCATCGATTCACACTCTCAAACAATCCTGAAGCCGAAAAGTGTATTTCTGGGTTGCTAGATCAAATCGCTAAGGTGGTCCAAAAAAACATCGCCGATCACAAGCTGCGCAGCCTTATTCTTCTCGGCGGCTATGGCAAAGGTGAAGGTGGCGTGAGCGTGGTTGGCAACAGCTATAAGCCCCATAACAACTTCGACCTTCTTTTGGTCACCCAACATTTGAGCAAGACAAAGCAAGAACGTGTCAACGAAGCACTGTCACAGCAGCTACAAGCTTTGGCAGGCAAGCTTGATATTGGAATCGATCTCTCGTTGATCGATCAGTGGAAACTCAAAAATATGCCGACGCGGGTCCTCTGGTACGACATGATGGAGGGCCATAGAACACTGCTAGGCGACGCCAAATTCGTGCCGTCTATCAAGCATAAACAGCGGGACATTCCAGCGTGGGATATGCGCAACCTCATGGTTAATCGAGGCTCTCTATTGCTCCTTAACCAAATTTGTTTGCAAAACGAGGAACGGTCTCAGGAACTGGATCGACTGATCATAAAACATGCGATGAAAGCCATTATTGGCTATGGCGATGCGCTGCTCTACTCTTTGGATGAGTATCACTGGTCGTATCGTGAAAAACATGCGCGAATTCTTAAGCACTCAGAGATAGATTTGCGATTCAAGCGCCTTTACGACGAAGCCCTATCTTTTCGGCTTTCACCGAAGTATGCCTACTATCTGCAGCTAGATTTAAAAGACTGGCATCGCAATGTCATGAGACAGCTTGAGTCAATCCATCTGAAATGCGAAGCCAAAAGGCTCCAACGTTCTGATTTAACGTGGCAAACGTACTTCGACACAGCGCTGGTGCATTCACTGTATGAACGTGAGTTTAACGCAAAAGAATGTCTGCGTAGACTGATGAATCTCATCAAACCAAAAACAGGAAAATTGCCGAATAAGCTGCCTCCTTTGGGCAAGCTCGCATACCAGCTTTCAGATAACGAGAGCATGTTACCGTTGATCTTCCCTTACATTGCTTTCAACCCGAGCTTTGTGAATTCCTCGGTTGAAAAACAGCATTTCGTTTCATTTTTCTCATCGCACTTTGGCAGGCAGGAACAAGATTCATTGCTGAGCATTATCAAGGCATATGTCCGCCAATGGGGCGCCACGTTTGACCGAAATTTAAGCGCCGTATTGTCTAAAAACCAGATTGCTCTATAGGACATAACTATGATTTGCATTACATCCGACATCCATCACATGAGCCTGAAAACAGGTAATCAATTGTACTCAGATCGCACCGAGGCGAGCATTGCCTGCGATTTTGTCGCTCGACTTAACGAGCACAATGCGAAAGTCACATGCTTCGTGACAGGTAAAGCCTTCGAAGAAGAGTGGCCTGAAATCAAACCCATGTGCGAAAGCCGCAATGTAGAAATAGGCGGGCATACGTATAGCTGCTTTATGCCGGAGCTATGGCATCGCGGCTGTAAAAAACTCTTTGGCAGCTACAACGGCCCAAAATGGCAGCAAGATTGGGATATCGCTAAGACCAAACGCATTATTCAAACCAAGGCGAACATCACCATTACTAGCTGGCGAAACCACATGTATATGCATGGCCCGCATACAGAAACCCTGCTGATGAAAAATGGCATCGAAGTCTGCTGCGATGGTGTGGATAGACAATCCTCCGGAACCCGAACACATCCATCAGGTTTAAAGAACTTCCCGATCAATATTATTCCCGATCATGAGCATTTGTATCACGCCGAGCGCACTCCTGAATGGGTGGAGAACTGGATCAAACGTTACAACTGGTCCGACGATTATGGCTCGAACTCGTATTATTTTTCAGATTGGTTCGACATCTTTAAGAACGAAATTCTTCTGCGTGAGGAACAGGGCGGTATCTCTCACCTGCTGATCCACCCAATCACAATCTATCTCTGCGGCGGCATGAAAGCACTCAATGAAGTCGCAGACTTTCTAGGCCAGTTTGAAACATGCTTCGTAACCGAGTTTTCGCGAAGCCAAAACAACATGATTCAACAAAGTGGAAGAGTACAATGAAAAATAGAGTCTCCATCATCATGCGCTGCAAGAATAGCGATTGGGTTATTGGCGAAGCACTTTCGGCGCTATTTTCTCAGGAATACACGGACTTTGAGCTAGTAGTCGTGGACTCGGGCTCCACAGACCGTACGTTAGAGTTTGTATCCCACTACCCCTGTCGTCTGATCGAGATCGAGCCTGGCGATTACTACCCCGGAAAGGTGTTAAATGATGCTATTGCGACCTGCGATTCAGACATCATTGTGTTTCTGAATTCTGACAGCGTGATGCTCGCACCTGACAGTCTCAGCAAGCTGATTGACGCATTCGACGATCCATCCGTCTCTGCCGCATTTGGACGCCAACTTCCACGACCGGAAGCCGAGTCTTGGGTAAGACGTGATTATGCCGTGAGCTTTCCAGAGAACGCAGAGGACATCCCTGACTGGATAACTATGTCATTGCCGCTCGCAGCCATGCGCAAAACGACATTTGAGCAACACCATTTTTACACTGAAGCATGGGCTTCCGAAGATACTGAATGGGGTAACTGGGCGCGCGAGGCCGGACACACCGTTCAATATGTTCCACAAGCACGCACGATGCATTCCCACAATTACACGTTGAAAGAAATCTATGGCAGGAGATTTGTCGAAGGTGAAGCCGACGCATTCATCTATCAAAAGCAGCCATCCTTCGCCAAGCAATGTTTGGCAACCGTACGTTGCTGTGCTCAAGACATGGTGTTTTTCATCAAAGAACGAGACTGGAAGTCTATCCCGTCCATCTTCCCACGACGCGCTGTCTATCAATGGGCTTACCTGAAAGGTTTACAGCTCGGCGCCAAGAGAAGGCAAACGAAAACAGCAGACGCAAGCATTGGCCAAGCCATTGTATTGAACAGCGTCGGAAGCTGAAATCAGGTCTTTTGTGAATATGAAGACGTCTCGATTCATCCGCAAAGCCAGTCTATTCACCCTGTGGATGCTGGCTTCACATACCGCATGGGCTGACCTCATCATCGACGAGCGCCACCATAAGGCCGTGCATATATTGACCTCTCCCAGCACCGCTATCATCTACCTAAATGGTAATAAACTGGGCGAATCGCCACTCGATATAGACATTGAGCAACTCACTGGTCTTTCAAATCGAATTACGGCTCTGCCTATGCATCCCCATCAGTTTCGTCAAGAGATTAACTTGTCCAAAGGATCGCTACCGGAACAGCTAAAAATTTTTATGGATATCGATACCCGCGACCGAAATCAACAAGCGGACGATGCGTCAAAAAGAGAGGAGCAAATCGCATCTGGCGATGATGTCATCGCCTGCAAAGGGAATGAGCACATACAAACACTGTACTTTGACACTAACAAACACCGCATATCAGACGCACAACGGACGCACTTAGAAAGTCTCTCTTGTGATTTGTTACAACGTGAAGTGCTTCCCTCGATCAATGTGTATGGGCAAGCCGACCCAAGAGGCACGCGCGAGTATAACGTCGAGCTCTCTTTGAAACGCGCCATATCCGTAAAAGAAGCGCTTACCCAATCGGGCTACCCAAGCGCGCTAGTGACGCCCTTTGCTTATGGCGCGACACAATTGAGAGATCAGAATAATAGAACGCTTCCGCACGAGAAAAACCGGCGTACTTACCTTGAAATTCACTACAACGAGTGAGCAGGGTCGCTGCCGCTATGCGCAAACGCGGAGTCTAGGCCTTCAAGGCCTTGGCTCGATAGAGAATGTTGATCATCGCACCAAACATGATTAAGACCATGCCAACAATGGCGAGAGATGTTGGTACTTCGTCAAAAAACAACAGGCCAAAAATAACGGCAAACACAACCTGCACATACGAAAATGCCGTCGCTCTGGCGGCTGTTTCGGTCTGCATTGCCTTTGTTAATCCGACTTGCCCCAACTGAGTAAAAACGCCCACCAGCAACAGTAAAACCCAAGTAGAAAGAGACTCGGGCCAAACGAAATCTGAGCCGAGCAATACCAAAGACATTGGCAATGCAATCATAGGGAAGTACAAAATAATCACCGAGCTATCTTCGAGCGCACTTAGCTTGCGAACCAGAACATATGCAATGGCACTCCCAAAAGCACCGAGTATTGCGATACTCACTCCGAAGAGGTTCAACCGCGTTACGTGCTCCGTGAGTTCTGCGTGACTTCCAGTCTGCAATATTGAGCCTAGAGATGCCGGCTCGACGACCAATACAAGCCCGATAAAACTCAACACCACGCATGCAACAACGCCAAGCTGAAATCGCTCACCCAAAAACAGCAGCGCAAGGACCGCAACAAACATCGGATGTAGATATTGCAGCATGGTTGCCTCAGCGAGTGGCAATACCGTAAGGGCGTAGTAAACCGCCATCAAGGCAATCGCGCCTACTGCACCCCTTGCGAACAGCAAGCCCTTGTGGGTTCCGAACATCGGCAGCCGTTTTCTGCGAATATCCAGATAACTCAAAACCAGAGAGACCAGTGACCGCGCGACGACAATCTCCAAAACAGGAATGCCATGCGAATACACAAGCTTCACGCAAACGGCCATCGCTGCAAAACCAAACGCGCTGAGCAACATATATCGTAAGCCAATTGGAAACAGCATTTAGAAAATTCCTTGGGGGATAGATAGAAATCTTGCGCGCAACTCATCGCACAACGACTATACTTTTGGTCAAAAATAAAACAGGACATGCACTCATGCAGAAATGGCAATCGCTTAGCATCAAACACAAGCTCATATTCGTGATGAGCCTAGCCTTGATCATTTCAATGCTGATATCAATGTTGATCACCAATTATTTATTACGCGATAGTACAACGGAGCGCATAACTAACACCGAGATTCCGGCGATTCTTTCCAGTGTCGGGAACGCATTAGAACTGCAAATCGCGCTACCGTTAAATACCGCACAAGGAATGGCCAACAACGCCTACGTTAATAAATGGATTGATCAGGGCGAGCCGCAAGACGCTACCCAAGATATTGCCGATTATCTAGGCGGAATCAAGCGCACGAGTGGCGCTAAGTTTGCGTTTCTCGTTTCCGCTGACAGCAGTAACTACTACTCCGACTCAGGCCTGCTAAGAACCGTTAGTCGATCTGACGATGGCTGGCTTTATGACTTTCTCGGCTCCGGCGAAGATTTCAGCCTAGATCTAGACCGAGACAACAGCACCGGAATATTTACACTCTTCGTCAATTATCGGGTTGCAGGCGGCAAAGCCGTCACTGGCGTCGGCATTACCGTTGCAGAGCTGTCTAAGCTCATTCAAGATTACTCGATAGGCGAAAATGGCTTTGTCTATCTCGTCGATGCATCCGGACAAGTTCGCATCCACCCCGACACAGAAAAATCTGGCTCACTCACGCTAGCCAATCAAGAACATACCGCAAAGTTCGCTACCCAACTGCTCGATAAAGAGGGCGCCATTCTGTTAGAGAATTCGGGCGATTTTATTCTCGCATCGCACTATATACCCAGTTTAGACTGGTACATTATCGCAGAGATTCCGCGTGATGAAGTCTACGCCGGAATCAATCAAACGACGCAGGCGCTCATTGTTGTAAATATACTGCTCGTACTAGGGTTAATCGGCGCAATTGCGCTCGTCGCCACGTCACTCAGCAAACCCATTCAAGAGACGGCAAGCATGCTCGCCTCAATTGCTGAAGGCGATGCCGATTTAACGCAAAGACTGAACACAAGTCGTCGCGACGAGCTGGGCCAGCTCGCCAGCTCGTTCAATCAATTTGTCGAGAAAATGGCTTCGTTAGTTGAGCAAATTTCATCAACGGCTGCGTCGGTGAATTCAGTTTCACAGGATGTATCCGAGTCTGCACGAAAAACTGAGCAAGGCTCAAAAGAACAGCTGCATAGCGTTGACATGGTGGCCACCGCGATTACTGAAATGGGCGCAACCGTAAAAGAAATTGCGCAAAATGCGACACACACTGCGGACGCGAGTCGCGATTCGGCAAATGAAGCCAATAACAGCCAAGAGACGGTAAGCAACACTGTTTCAGAGATTCAGAGCCTCGATACCGAACTTGCCTCAGCGTCATCTGTCATCTCTGAATTAGCCGAGGACATACATAAAATCAGCTCGACGCTTGCGGTCATATCGGGTATTTCCGAACAGACGAATCTTCTCGCTTTAAATGCCGCCATTGAAGCTGCGCGTGCGGGCGAGCAAGGTCGTGGATTTGCGGTAGTTGCGGATGAAGTTCGCATGTTGGCAAAACGCACTCAGGAATCCACCGAAGAAATTAATGAAATGATCGGTCGTCTTGAACATGGATCCAGTAACGCAGTCGGCGCGATGGATGCCGGTAAACAGCGCTGCGAGCTCGTGGTACAAAGCTCTCAGCAAATTAGCAGTTCACTTGAGTCGATTCGGTCGGCTATTGAGCGCATTTCAGATATGTCTTTTCAGGTTGCAACGGCAACAGAGCAGCAATCAAGCGTGGTGGACGATCTCAATCAGCACATTGTTTCGATCAATGATATGGCGAACCAGACAAGCCATGTCTCGCAGCAAAATGCCAACTCATGCGATGAGATGTCCGCTCAGGCTGAACGCCTTTCAAACCTGGTTGGCAACTTTAAGTACTGATCAAGCACAACTCAAAACCCATGCCCATCAACACATGGCTAGAAAAACCGCGTCCAGGCGAACCGAATGTTGTACCCTTCGGTTTCGTCGACGATGGGGCTGTCGCTAATTTCGTTGGCGTACCAGACATACCCTAGATCAATCCTCGTAAAGCCACCAAAAAGAATCGGCGTGGAAAAGTTCAAATCCGCTCTGTAACTCAAGCCGGACTTTGCGCTATAGGCGGCTCGATTGGCTGTTGCTTCGGACTCTTTGACACCATAGTAGTAGTCGATCAAATTCGCACTGAGGTAATGCACAGACACTTCGGGAACAAAAAAGAATGGCCCGCGATTGAACTGCCGCGAGATCTGGAAGCTTGTTTCGGAGCCTTTGTGTTTTGACAACACATCATGCATGTAAGAAAACTCAAAACGCGCAACGTCTTTAGGCTGATAACCAAACACCAAACCACCATCAATCGTTCTGTCGCGATCATCCATGCCACTAAGCGAAGCACTGTCCTCGGCTTCATAACCATCAAATCGCACAGCCAATCGCGCTCTAGCCGAAAAAGGGCCATCCTTAACAAATTTATAGCTGCCAAACGGACCGTAAAACTCTAGGGACTCACCGATATAACCAATCGCAGGAATGGGGATAAACTCATTACCTTTGCCTTCATAAATCGACTCCGTGTACCCTGCGCCAAAGCCCCAAAACCAGCCTTGCGGGCGAGGTTTTTTACCTTCAAGATCCGCAAAGGCCGAGGCGGTATTAAGCAGCGTCGCAAGTAAGACGCATATTTGGATTTTGTTCATAGTGTCCCTTTATGTTTTGATGTGCCGTTAAATATCTTTGAGCCGCACAATTCTAAGTAATCTAATACATCTGAAAATGGAAAACAGATCCATTCGACTAAAGACCAGTAGTCTGGTCCACGGCGGGCGTGTCAAAATGCCGCTCTACACTTCACAAGGAGATCGCTAAATGTTTAAAGCCTTGGTTTTAAATCAGCAAGATAAAGTCACCACATCGAGCATCGAAACTCTGGATGAGGCCCAACTTCCGGAGGGCGACACTCTTGTGCGTGTCAGCCATTCATCGATCAACTATAAGGATGGACTAGCGATTACGGGAAAGGGAAGAATCATCCGTGACTTTCCCATGGTGCCCGGCATTGATTTTGTAGGTGAAGTAATTGAGAGCGCCAGTACTGAGTTTACTGCCGGCCAGCAAGTGGTTCTCACAGGCTGGGGCGTCGGTGAAAACCATTGGGGTGGCATGGCCGAGAAAGCACGTGTTAACGCAAGCTGCCTAGTTCCTCTCCCTGAAAAGCTGCGTCCTGAGCAATCGATGATGATCGGTACCGCAGGTTTTACCGCCATGCTCTGCGTTCAAGCGCTTATTGATGGCGGCTTAACCCCGCAGAGCGGCACGGTTCTAGTCACCGGCGCAAGCGGTGGCGTCGGTTCTGTGGCTGTCACCCTACTCAGCGAACTCGGGTTTAGCGTCGCGGCAGCAACGGGTCGCGCGAATGAGAACGCCGACTTTCTAACCTCTCTTGGCGCAAGTGAACTTGTCGAGCGCAGCGCGCTTGAAGAGCCCGCTAAACCGCTTGAAAAGCAGTTGTGGGCGGGGGTTGTAGATACCGTGGGTAGCAAGGTGCTCGCCAAGGCGCTAAGCCAAACGCAGTATGATGGCGTCGTTGCCGCATGCGGCTTAGCGGGCGGCTTTGACCTACCAAGCACCGTCATGCCGTTTATCCTGCGCAACGTTCGGCTTCAAGGCATAGACTCGGTAATGTGTCCGAAGGAACGGCGTCTCGCTGCATGGAATTCGATTGCAGAGCTCCTTCCGGCAAAATTTTATGAATCCGCGAGCACGACGATTTCGCTTGAAGAAACAGCCGACTACGCAGAGAAAATCACCCTTGGCCAAACGCGAGGCCGGGTTATTGTCGCACTATAGTCACTGCCGGTGATTGGGCCAGCAGCAGTGATATAAACAGTGATCTCAGTAGTGATCGCAGCGCGCCAAAATTCTAAAAAACAGAATAAACAAAACGTTTTATTTCAATTTAAGGAATGGCGGCGCTCTGCAATACTCGTTTCTCATCAACAACACAGCACTACGAGGGATTCACTATGCACCAGATCGTCAGTACAGCCATCAAATCTCAAACTCACGTAAACAAACCGCGAGAAAACACGAAGAGAAAAAGCGCAAACGCCGCAAACTGTAACTACAGTAACAACTACTACGGAGATCAAATCTGCCACGCTTGCTCTTAGATGTTCGTTGCTACCTTGCAAGCACGGTGTTTAGTAGCAACGGCACGCCGTCCTACTAACGACTCCCCCCCGGGCATGGCATAATGCTCTTCAAAAAGCCCTCCAGGAAAATGCCATGCGCGGGATGCGTTCCGATTTCAACCCAAACCAAAAGATCGACTGGTCTGTAGTTCGGCAGGTTGTTCCCTATATTTTTGAGTTCCGCTCTCGCGTTGCGCTTGCGCTTGCGTGCCTTGTCGCAGCAAAACTTGCCAGCATTGGCATGCCCTTTGTTCTAAAACAAATTGTCGATAATCTTAACGGACAATTTGATGCGCAAGCCTCTTCCGGCTTGGATAGCAAAACGGCAATGGCGCTAAGCGTGCCTATTGCGCTGTTAATCGCATACGGTTTTATCAGGCTTGCCAACTCGGTGCTTGGCGAGATTCGCGACACGCTCTTTGGCCGCGTAACCGAACGTGCCATGCGCCGCATTGGCCTGAGGGTTTTCGAGCATCTCCACCAGCTAGATCTCGCTTTCCACCTCAATCGAAGAACTGGCGGTTTATCACGCGATATTGAGCGCGGAGTGAGCGGCATTAACTTTCTGATGCGCTTTTTGGTGTTCAATATTGTACCGACCTTTCTAGAACTTTTTCTGGTGATGGGCATACTATGGCAACAATACAGCATCTCTTTTGCACTCATCGTTTTGGCGTCGGTTGTTGCTTATGTCTGGTATTCAAAATCCATCACCGACTGGCGCACCAAGTTTATCCGTGAGGCAAACGAGGCAGACAACACGAGTACCACCCGCGCCGTCGACAGCCTGCTTAATTTCGAGACGGTGAAGTACTTTACCAATGAGCAATTTGAAGCCAATCGGTATGACGGCGCACTGGCATCTTGGGAGCAGGCAAAACGTAAAAATCGACTCTCTCTGTTTGCACTGAATGCGGGCCAAGCGCTCATCATCGCGCTCTCAATGACTGCCATGCTCTCTCTCGCCGCTTACGAAGTTACCCAACAACGCATGACCATTGGTGACTTCGTGCTCGTAAATGCCTTTATGATGCAAATATTCATGCCGCTTAACTTTCTTGGCTTTGTGTATCGAGAGATCAAGAGTTCGCTCACCAATATTGAACGCATGTTTGATCTGCTTAAAGTAGAATCGAGTGTTCCAGACAAAAGTAACGCAGACTTAAATCTCATCACTGGCCGCATCCACTTCGAACATGTCGATTTCGCCTACGATGCCCAACGGCCAATCCTGAAAAGCCTTTCAATTGAGATAGGGCCTGGAGAGCGGATTGCTATTGTGGGTCGCAGCGGTTCAGGAAAATCCACTATCGCCCGCTTACTGTTTCGCTTCTACGATGTATCGTCAGGAAGTATCCGAATTGATGAGCAGGATATCCGCGACGTAAGCTTGCATAGCTTAAGAGATGCCATTGGCGTGGTGCCGCAAGACACCGTTTTGTTCAACGATTCCCTGCTCGAAAACGTGCGATATGGCTGCCCAACAGCGACCGATCAAGAAGTCGAAAAAGCGATTGAACTTGCGCACCTAAAGGAGTTTGTTACGTCATTGCCTTCGGGCTTACAAACGCATGTTGGCGAAAGAGGCTTAAAACTCT
>NZ_LWFT01000860.1:0-782 GCF_001635105.1 Oleiphilus sp. HI0079 | reverse complement strand
GGGATTGAGTTCGCTCGCTAGTTGTTTCGGCAAACTGGCGACAATAGCGCTCGGCCCCAATGTGGGTTTCTCATCAACATCAACGACAGCGATGTGCAACCTAGGGTCGAGCGCATTTAACTTAGTGGTCGGCATGCGAAGTTCGATCACATAACCTTGCTCTGTGTTTCGCCAAAATCCCTGTATGCCGGTTTGATGGCTCGGCGTTAGTTCGCCGGAAATTGGGTGTGTGTTATCTACGCCGTATTTCCAATCAAAGTCAGTAAAATAGCTGGCTAGATTACCTTCCCCTTGTGCCGGGATGAGAACACGCTTGATGGCGCCCAATGTATCTTGGTAGGTCAGCTGAACATGGTCATTGTAATCGAGTCTAAGATGATTCGCCTGGCGCTCTTGTATGACGTTATCCCGCACATTCAGTGCAACATAGAGATATCTTTGTGTCTGCGCCAACGCAAGTCCAAAAGCGCTTTCAGCCGGTAGCTCAGGGTCCGACTGCCAGATAGAAAAGCTAGATTCAAATGACGTTAATAGTTTTTGTTGGCCATTCCAGTCACCGAGGTTTCCATCGAGGCGGATCGGCGCAGCTACAGAAGGCGCGCTTAACGCGTGCTTTTCGACGAGGCTGTTGTCGTCTGCAGCTAGTAATTCGGCAATGTTCTCTTGCGTCGCAACGAGGCTGGTCGCGATGGCTTTGGTTTCGATCAGCTGCACTCGGCCCTGAGTAGTGATTGCGGCTTGCTGAATCTCTTGCCAATACGACCACGCAAACCAGGGAATAG
>NZ_LWFT01000859.1:0-803 GCF_001635105.1 Oleiphilus sp. HI0079 | reverse complement strand
GCGCTCCTAAGCCGCATGAAGTTCCGACAGCTTGTTGTAGGAAGCACAAAAATAAGAACGCTTTAGCAAACAAGACGCAGCACTGAAAGCATCGCCCAAGATACTGATATTAGACTCTCAGGGCCTACTCAGTTTGATCTAACAGCGATGGAAGACATTAAGAGAGTGCCGGTCATCATCGCTTTATCGCTTTCCAGACAACGGTACTTGGTTGCTTGAAGGGCGACGTTTGCGCGCGACATTTAGGGAGGGACATGAAATGGGCATCACTGCAAACTTGCACTATGACCCGGATGACAAGGTAGTCAGCACATTATATCTGAAACTTTTAATCCGTCTGATCAAGCAACACTATCCAGATTCCTGTGCAAGCAAGGCTGACACTTGCCCAGCGACGAGACATCCGATTGAGCAAGACGCACGCATCAGCTTTCGAACGCTTGCAGCAGAATTTTTAACACGACTAAAGCCACAGAATGCGGGTATTGGATTCTGTTATGGAGAGAAACTAAGCCTGATTGCAGCCGATGCGCTTGGGCAATTGGTGATGTCGAGCGCAACGCTCCAAGAAGCCGTTACGCATTTAAAGCAATTCCGTTTACTGCTGGGCATCCCCTTTGATTTTGAACTTGAAATGCCAGCCTCGGTCGCGAACGCATCCGTCTCCGCTAACTTTTATGCTCTGTATTGCGCACGATACCCTGCCCCACTCAACTGGTTTATTAGCGAGGCACTATTCAGTGCCTTGCAACAACAGGCCTGCTGGATAACTGGTCGAGAGCTCTCTTATTCACGGCTTCATT
>NZ_LWFT01000858.1:0-952 GCF_001635105.1 Oleiphilus sp. HI0079 | reverse complement strand
TGCTGTTACTCGCGATCTCAGCATTTATGGAGGCAATATGCTCGCTCGAGCTAACCACTTGATCTAACGCAGTACCAGCAAGTCGTGATGAATGCGTGCTTTCAGATGTTGTACTTCGGCTTGCTCGCATCACGTCAACCGCGTTTGCCGTGCCACGTTTTAGCGCTTCAACTGTGTTGGTAATGGCTGCTGTCTCTTGTTGAATTTTGTGGGATAGGCTGCGCACCTCGTCCGCAACCACCGCAAAGCCGCGGCCATTTTCTCCAGCGCGCGCAGCCTCAATCGCCGCATTCAAAGCCAAGAGGTTAGTTTGTTCAGAGATAGAGTCAATGACGGCTAGTAGGTCTGCTACTTGCATGGTGTCATTCTCGACAGTCTGCAGTGCTTCAGCGGCCTTGGTAACCTCTTGTTCAACCATTTGTATTGTTTCTATTGAGTTGCCTGTTGCGGTTTTCCCATCAATCGATTGTTGTTTTGCTTCGTTTGCTGCGCTCAAAGCTTGATCCGCTCGTGAAGCATTGTCAGTGATACTTTCGGATATTTGGTTTATTGAGGACTGAATGTTCGTCATTTGTTCGTTTTGGTTTTCGGCTTGCTGGGTGCCGGCCTGTGCGAGCTGAGTCAACTTGGTGCTTTGCTCGACAAGTGCAATAGATGTTTGTTGTGTTTGTTCAACAAGATTGGCGAGCTTTGATACAAACAAGTTAAAGCTTGCCGCAAACTTAGATATTTCGTTGTCGCCAGAATCATTTAGCCGGCTGCTCAACGTAGCTTGGCCGTTAGCAATCTCGTGCATTTTTATGGCCATATTTTCGATGGGTTTAAATAATAGATTGGCACTGAAAAATATCAGGGTGATAGCGCATGCCGAGACAGCTATGAGTAAAATCAGCAAGCTATAACTAAGCTCCTTTGATAATTGTTGAGCACTTTCAAATGCTTCATTGGCGGT
>NZ_LWFT01000857.1:0-742 GCF_001635105.1 Oleiphilus sp. HI0079 | reverse complement strand
GCTCATGGCCTACCATCGAAAGCATTACCGTTAGCTTGGGGTGCTGCACTTACCTCCCGAGTAAAGGCGAAAAAACAGCGTCCGAGGTTCTTCAAAGTGCGCACACTGCGCTAGCCGAGGCTCATCGCAATGGCCATAATCGAGTTATGCTTCACGATTAACACACCTTGATTTGCATTAAATGGACCTAGCCCAACTAAATCTCTGGCTTGCGGAGCACTCGAGTCTCATCCTCCCTGCCGTTGCTGTCATCGCATTTGTTGAATCATTCGCAATTGCTGGCATCGTCGTACCGGGCGTCGCCTTGCTATTTTCAATCGCAGCAATTGCAAGCCTCAGTCACATCCCTGTAGAAAGCGTCTTAATTGCCGCCTTCTTAGGCGCGGTCGCCGGCGATGTGCTGAGCTTTTTTATTGGTCGAGCCTTCCATGACAGGCTCACAAACGTCTGGCCGTTTTCTCGCTACCCTGATGCGCTCTCTCAAGGAGAACGCTTCTTTAATAAGTATGGCACCATCAGCGTGGTCATAGGCCGATTTGTCGGGCCTTTACGTCCCGTATTACCGCTCACCGCAGGCATGCTGCAAATGCCCTCAGCGAAATTCATTACCATTAATATTCTCTCTGCCTGCGCTTGGGCTCCAGCTTACATATTGCCGGGATACCTTGGAGCCGAATTTTCTCAAAATGCCTTCGCAAATGAACATGCGGGCTTGAGTGCTTGGCTTGTCGTTTGTCTGATA
>NZ_LWFT01000856.1:0-710 GCF_001635105.1 Oleiphilus sp. HI0079 | reverse complement strand
AACCATTTCACGCACGGTAATAGGGAAACTCCGATCAACTTGACTTAGCTGCGGTAAATAGGCGATTTGAGAGTGGTTAAGCTGTCCAAGGGAAATCGAACCTCCCAACAACTTTAGCTGCCCCATAATCCCTTTGAGAAGCGTCGACTTGCCCGCACCATTTGGCCCAACGAGCGCGACCATCGAACCTTCTTCGATTTCAAGAGACCGGTGATGAACGGCAGGATGGAGGTCGTAACCCAAGGTCACATTATCGACGGAAATACTCATGGGATCTTAGTGGCTCAAAGAGATATACAAAACCCACAACGAAGCACTTACGCCTAGTGCTATAGCAAGGCGCTGGATGATACCCATTTCAATAAGAGAGCGACGAGGCATGCAGACTACCTGAAAAATCGACCAAGTTCTTAGAGGATCGAAGTGTTGAAAGCAATTTAAGGGAAACTAACTTCAGATACCGCCGACAACTCAAACAGAACCAGGCATCTTCATCGAACGTAAGGTCATTAAATTGAGACAAGTTGTCATTCATGGTTGAAGACATCGGCTTCAACAACTAATTTGTTTCGGTAGTTGGTTGCTTTTTGTTCAAAACAGATTCATTTTGTGCGCTTTTTATACAAATAGTGCGTTTAGTTCCTTGACGCAACTGGTTAAAGGGTAAACACTTAAGTGGCAGCCAAAAAACAACAATCAGCGGAGGCACT
>NZ_LWFT01000855.1:0-571 GCF_001635105.1 Oleiphilus sp. HI0079 | reverse complement strand
GCCGCAGGCAAAATCATCACTCCTACCGACATTAAAGTGCCAAGCGCTAGAGAAATTAGGTAAAAAGCGGCCATGCTTGAATCTTCGGCAACGTTGGTTGATCGAGAAACAATACCGGATAACAACGCGACCAAGCAGCCCGCAATAATCGCTCCAAGAGTCATGGCTTCGGTAGATAAGCCTGCGACTAAAAATCCGACTGCGGCACCCGGCAAAATTGCATGGGCCATGACGTCACCCGTCAGACCCATTCGACGAAGCATCAAAAACACACCAACGGGTGCTGCGCTCACGGAAATGGCCAAGCAACCAAGTAAAGCCTGACGCATAAATTCAAACTCGACAAAAGGTTGCAGAAACAAGTCCAACATCAACTAATGCTCTCCAACCACCACATATGGCTCTGCATGATCGTCAAAAGCCTCATTAAATTGAGATGCTCTTTGCAAGTTTTCTTCGGTTAGCACACCATTGGTATGGCCATAAGCAATTGCTCTTCGGGAAAGCAGCAACGTTGTCGGAAAATGTGCCTTGACTTGGTGCAGGTCATGCAGCACGGCTACAATCGTTT
>NZ_LWFT01000854.1:0-879 GCF_001635105.1 Oleiphilus sp. HI0079 | reverse complement strand
ATGTTGATCATAATCATAGTCTGAGCCCAAGCGATGCCGTAACAAGCGATGTAACGCGACGCTGTACAACAGATACTGAAGGTCGTAGCGATGGTCAATAATGGCAGCTTCGAGTTGCTCGAAGGCATAATCACTCGCTTCAAACCCTAAGTGATTTGACTTGTAGTCCAACAAATAATACCGCCCGCCTTGACGAAACGTTAGATCAATTGCGCCTTTTAAATGGCCTGAGAAGTGCTCAAAACCAACGCTTGGCAGTGCCTCACGAAACGAACGCAAAAGCGCATTCAGTTGCGGCGCAGCCAGCGCACCCACCTTAAAGTGAAACTCTGCCTCAACAATATAGTCTGACTGAGAAAGCCCACCCAAGCAGAGGCGTTTCTCTTGACCGGTCATGATTAGCTGGCCGTGCAGTTGCTCCTCTGTCCATCCCTGCCCCAAATCCAGATCTAAAATACGCTGCAACCAACTCGCCAAATATTCAGCCCAAAGGGCGAGGCGCGACTCAGGGACAAGCTGTTTGCGCATTAACAGGTTTTCAATATGCTGCTGCAGGCTTTCACCTGACCGGGCATATTTAGAGAGCAGTTGGCCAGTTGCAAAATCAATGTGCTCAAAAAGAGTATGCAAAAAGGTACCCGCATCGGCCCCCTTCGGAAAATTCAGAATATGTATCTGTGTAGGGCTGAGCGGTGAGAGTGATCGTACCGCAGCGCCAGACATGTGAGATTGCGGATGCAAACGATGATGCTCATTCATCAAACCTGTAAAGCTTTGAACGCGCCAAGAACTGCGCACGTCAGGCGCAAGGCGCTTTGAGAAATCTGAGAATGTCGGACTTGCATGAGTCACAGATGGCGCATCTTCAATACGCAGATT
>NZ_LWFT01000853.1:0-1170 GCF_001635105.1 Oleiphilus sp. HI0079 | reverse complement strand
CGGTGTTTGAATTGCGTAATGGCTGTCTCAAGAGGTTTGCCAATAATATGTTGAGCACAATCAAAAAAGGTTATAGCCGAAGCCTCGGCGAGACATCGTTGCACTTCTTCGCTTACATCTAGGTCAAGATGGTAGTGACATTCAAGCCAGTCTTTACCTGCAATTAACTCGAGACGAACAAAGCTCATTCTTGTCGGAGAAAAGGTCTGAAACGCCTGCATGGCGGTGAGCAGGTTAGGGCTACTATTGACTAAAAAGCCCATTGCGCCATGCGCGCCTGGGGTGAGCATTTTCCCAACGGTTAAGCCAAAAGCTGGGTTCTGTGAGATGCGCAATGCATTTTCTAAGAGCCGAATTTGCTGGTCTGCGGTGAGTAACGTGCTCTCTTCGAGAAACTCCTCAACCGTAATTTGGGTGTTCGTTAGTAATGTAGGTAGATCTTGGGTTAGCAGGCCTAGAGCGCGCGCAATAAGGCGCGAATAGTTTGAAGGGATTGACGCAGCTTCGGGCGAAATATCGTGCTCCATGATGCTTTTTAGCTCCATTCGTATTCAGTCTTTCACAAGAACTTAATGACTAAGTGTCTTTTAATGACCTTTTGATGTCAATAAATGACCTCCTTATGTCTTGATATGACTTCCTGATGTCTTTAAATGACCTCAATCTGCCGAATGTTGAGCATTAAGCTTTTGCACGTTGTCGGGTAAAAACTGAAAGAGGTAAAGATGAGCAGCATTACGATTATCGAGCATGATGGAACCGAACATACCCTTGCTATCGAGGAAGGGGTTTCGTTGATGGAATTAGCGACCAATAACGACATCCCCGGCATCGATGCAGATTGCGGCGGCGCATGCGCCTGCGGCACCTGCCACATCATTGTCGACGATGCATGGTCCGAGAAGGTGGGTGGGCCCGCCGTAGAGGAAAACCAAATGCTTGACCTAACGCCTGAACGCGCAGCGACATCGCGTTTGTCGTGTCAGCTTCAGGTTACCGCTGCAATGGACGGGCTAGTAGTACGGCTGCCGGAGTTTCAAATGTAACCAGCCGCATTTCTGCGAAAGAGAATGCTGTGTGGTTGAACGTGACAATAAGAATAGACTTACGCTAGAGGGCATCAAATGAAGTTACTCGATCCGGTAATAGAGAAGAGCGCAGCGGTGATTC
>NZ_LWFT01000852.1:0-624 GCF_001635105.1 Oleiphilus sp. HI0079 | reverse complement strand
TGTGGTTGTGCCCGTGCTGCCAAGAATCAGCAATCACACGGATTTTGAACCTTTTCGTCTGCACCCAGAGATCAACTTTACTTATGTTCCGGTTGATAGCGAGATTCCGCCTGCGGATTTGATTATTTTGCCCGGCTCAAAATCGGTGAGGGATGACTTGGCTTTTCTCAAAGAGCAGGGTTGGGAAGCCGCGCTTCAAAAGCATTTACGTTATGGTGGTAAGGTGCTCGGTATTTGCGGTGGCTATCAGATGCTTGGCAAGCGGATTGAGGACTCTCAAGGTATTGAGGGTGAAGCGGGTTCAAGTGCTGGATTTGGCTACCTGGATTTAACGACAACACTGACGGGTGACAAGGCGCTAAAACAGGTTAGGGGTAAGTTTGTTGTAGGCAACGATATCGTGACAGGCTATGAAATTCATGCTGGTCGGTCGACAGGAGCTAGCTTAGAGAAGCCGTTTATCGAATACGATAACGGGCAGTTCGATGGCGCAATTAGTGAAGATGGGCAGATAGCCGGCACTTATTGGCATGGGCTAGTAGATACACCGGGGGCACTAGATGCAATCCTGGCGTGGGCAGGCTACAAGGCCGCACAGCCCTTGGATTATGTAGCCTTGCGTGA
>NZ_LWFT01000851.1:0-1184 GCF_001635105.1 Oleiphilus sp. HI0079 | reverse complement strand
TTCACGCTATCGAGTTTTAGAAACTGACCAGTGTCGAGAGAAAGGAACACCACAAACTGGGTATTTGCAGGAAACAATAAATCTTCTTCGAGAATAAAGAGGTGACGATTGAGCTTGATGACCTGTTTCTTCAATTCTTCCACGCTAAGAGCAACCGGTTTTGACTTATCGATGGCATACTCTTTAGGTGCATCCGTTTCGCTCTGCGGTGAAGCTTCGTCGTCGTTTTTTACTTCGGTAAACGGCGAGCTCGTATTCTCAACGACCGTAAATGGTGACTGGCTTTCCGCTTCTTCAGCTAGAGCAGACAAACTCGTAAACAGACAAACGAAAAGTGCTGCCATTAACCAAGCAAGCCGATGTTTGATGATGTTAGTGTTGGCGTTCATGCTTGATAGTCCTGTTAAAATTCGACAATTAATGATGTGCGTGTGACCCAAGCGTCGAGCTCATATAGCGGCTCTTCGCCCGGCAAGTAACTTCCCGACGCGGTTACGTCTCTAAAGTTCTCGTAGTCGTAATCAAGAATGTCGGCCAAAAGGCTTAGCTGGAGGCGCTTAACGAACGGAATTACACCCTGTTTGACCTCATAGCTCACACCAAATCCGTACGTAATACCAGAATAGGTGCTTAGCTCCTTATCTCTGGCAACATGGGTTTGAGAGTTCGCGAATGGAAAGAGATCGCTATAAAACCGAGCTTGATCCTGTTCGTAATAACGCAGGCGTGTTTCGAAGATCCATGATTCGTCGAAAGCATGACTGTAGGAAACACCATAGGTGTTTGCTTGAATGTCCCAGCTATCGGAAAAATAACGGTATTCTAATTTGACCGAAGCACGATAAGGTAAGAAATACATTCCACGAAACCCAAGCGCTGTGCTTGTTCGTGTATCTGGATAAACCTCAGGTTGATATAGGTAGGCCGTGCTGTCATTCGGGTCGACATAACGATTTTGACGATAGGGATTTTCAAGCTTTCCTTCGTCGGTAATCACATCGACATCGATGCTAAACAGCGCGTTTTTTGTAATAACTTGCGTCAAGCCAAGATTATAATTCTGAAGATCTTTGTCTTCCCAGTCGCTTTCTGCCTGCCCCCGTTTCCCGACAGAGTCCCAACCACGAGCGTAAGCGAGCGACAAGGTGGTCAGATCACCAAAGAAGTCTTGAGCCACCGAAAAA